>JAYSUY010000775.1:0-10323 GCA_043718855.1 Saprospiraceae bacterium
TGGGATGCCGCCGCTCACACCAAAACAGGACACTTGGATCATGGTCGTGCTCTACGGCCTTGCGCTGGGCTTGCTACTGGCGGCCTTGCAATTTTTTCAGTACCGCTGGATGCTGCTGCGCCATGCCGAAGAGTGGTATGTCGGGCTGGTCGCCTTGCTGTTCGCAGCGGTGGGCATCTGGGCAGGGTCGGTATGGAATCGAAAAAAAACGCCACCGGCTCCTGCCGCCGTCATACCTGCTCCCGCCCGGCCAAAACCTGTAGTGCTGGAACAACTCGGCATCACGCCCCGCGAGTTGGAGGTGCTGGAATGGATGGCACGAGGGCTTAGCAATCAGGAAATCGCCGCTCAAATGTTCGTCTCGCTCAACACGGTGAAGACCCACGCTTCCAACGTATTCGCCAAACTCGGTGTGCAGCGGCGCACACAGGCCATACAACAGGCGAAAGAACTGGGCATGTTGTGAAGTATGAACGAGGAAGTATGAACGAGGAACTATGCGACATCGCCAGATTCATACTTACTCGTTCATAGTTCCTACTTCATCGTTAGAAAAGCGGTTACCGCTTCCACCACCGACTTGTCCTGCATCCTGTGGCCCAGCCCAGTGGTCTCCACAAACTGGCATCCCCACGACTCGGCAATGGCCCGACCTTCGGCTATAGGCGCCACATCATCGTCGCGGTCGTGCAGCACAAGGCCTTGCACACCGCTGAGTAGTGCGACTTTTTTCTGTACAGAATACTCGTTGATGGACATCCCGCTGCGGCGTTCGATCTCGCGGTGTATGCCTTGCATGACGGTGTCGTTCACGGCGAGCAAGGCTCCAAAATCACCGATGACGCGGGTGGTTTCAGCAAAAACACCCATCAGTACCATCTTTTCGGGTGACGATGCTCCCGCTGCGGCCACGCTCATCACCGCCGCGCCGCCACCCAGCGAGTGGCCTACCATCGCGTAGGGGGTGCCGTGGCGTTCTACAAAAACCTTGACGACACGGGCGAACAGCAGCAGGTTGAGCATCTTGCCGCCAGAGTGGCCGTTGGCCGGGGCATCGAGTGCTTGCACCGTGAAGCCAGCGGCGCGGGCAGATTTCACATACTTGCGCCAGCGGGCACTGTTCGATTCCCAGCCGTGCAGAAAAAGTACCGTGCGGGCATTGGGCAGGGCAGATGGCCAAGTGTAGGTGCGCACTGTGACTCGATCCACATGGATGGTCCCCTGCTCTGCGGTGGCCAGAAAATCGCGGTCATTTTCGCGCAGCGGCAACCGCCGAGGTGTGCAGAACACCCGAAACCCAGCCTTGCCAGCCAGTGTAGGAGATACGGCTGCTAGCGCGTTGAGCATCTTGCCCACGCGGCGAATTTTTTTGAGTGTTGCTTCGGGAATGTTCATGGTAAAAGGGTGGAGGTGGAGGGTGGAGGGTAGAAGGTCTGGTGTACGGACGCACCCTCCACCTTCTGCCCTCTACCTTCTTACTCAAATCTGCGCTTGAAAAACCACGTGTTGTCGTTGAGCGTAAAGCCGAGCGTGATGCGGTAGTAGGCTTCTGAAATGGGCGAATCTGCACCGAGTTTGCCGATTTCGAAGGCCGAATTGATGAAAGAAGTTTGCTGGCGAGGCAAAATGAGGGGGAAGCCGAAGCCGAAGGTAACACCCACGTCGTCCACATTTTTCCGATCCACCACGCGTGGGTCTTGCCGGTAGTAGGCACCCACGCGGTAGCGCACACGCTTCAGGTAGCGGTTGTAGGAGATAGCGTCGGGCGTGAACTCTGCTCCGACAGAAGCGGAAAAAGTGTTGCGCAGGTCATCATCGGGCCGCGCCTCATTTTTGTAGGCCGACCAAGTCTCGATGCCCAATTGGCCACCCAGTTTCATTTTTGTGGTGACATACTGTATTCCGAGACTGAAAGTGGCGGGCAGGGTGAGCGCTTTTTTCGCGCCGTTCTCAAACCGGAGCGTGTCGGGGCTGTCGTACTGGCCAGTGCTGAGGCGCTGGCGCGAGCGAATGAACAGCTCGTCGGAAGTGATGCGCAGTTTGTGGTTGCTTTCGGCAGTGAAGCCCACAGTGACGAGTTCGGTGGGGTTTTCCTTTTCTTTTTCGGCGTATTTCAACACAAAATCGTGCTGTACGCCCACATTCCAGAGGAAGCCGTTGATGTTCAAATCTTGGCGGATGTTGCTGCGAAAATTGCCGAGCGCAGGGAAGGCGTTGTCGTTAAAATTGGCTTCCGACTCGTACTTGGCTTTGCCGAAAGCCCAGCCGAGGTTGACACCGAAGGCGGTGTTTTTGTAGCGCATGGCGTTGGTCCAGGTGAGTTTGTAGGTGCCACCAGTACCGAGGAAGGTGTTTTGCACGGGGCCGCTGCCCGCGAGTGTGTCCTGCGTGACGATGTTGTAGCCTACCAGAGAGTAGGGCGTGAGGGCGAAGCCCATGCCGTATTTTCGGGGCGATTTGTCCTTGTCGAGCACCTCGTTGATGGGGCTTTTCAGGGTAAATCCGAGGGCGAGGTAGGCCAGGTTACCGCTCCAGTTGTTCTGTGTGGATTTTTCCGAAGTGTAGTGGGCATACTTGCCGTAGAGCGCGGTTTCGAGCGCAGTGGTGCGGAGGAAAGCATAGGAAGCCGGGTTCACGAGGTTGAGGTGGTAAGGGTCGTGGAAGGCTGCCGTTTGGCCCGCCATGCCCGCTTGGTTGGCGAAATACTGGGGCAGCAAGTCACCGATGCCGTAGCGCGAATAGGGCGAGTTCTGTTTGGGCTGAGCAAAAACGGTGAGGGTGGTCAGGAGGAGCGAAAGGGAAAGAAAAAATCTCATGGTGTGGCAAGTGCCTCAGTTTCAAGCGTTATGATTCAAGATGTGGTTGTCGGTTATCAGTTGTTGGTTCTTGGTTGCTGGTGGTTCAGGATGTGGTTCAAGCCGAAAAGCGTCAAGTCTGGTTGGGCGGCCAGGTGGGGTATGTCGAGGTAGGGTGTCAAAAAATCCGCGTCGCCGCCCGTCAGCACCGTGCGCAGCGGCCCGGTGCGGCGGCCAAACAATCGAGCAAAGCCTTCAATTTCCAGCGCAGCCCCCCGCAGCGCACCATTTTGAAGGGCCGTCTCTGTGCTGTGGCCGACAAAATCGGCGGGCATCATGGCGGGTACTTCGGGCAGCCGGGCCGTGAACTCGTGCATCGCTCGGATGCGCATTTTCAGCCCTGGCGCGATGTTGCCGCCGTGATAGGTGTCGTCGGCGGTCAGCAACTCGTACTTGATGCAGGTGCCACAATCCACCACCAAGCAATGTTCGCCCGGCCACAACGCTTGCGCCCCGGCTACCGCTGCCACGCGGTCTTTGCCGAGCGTGTGCGGTGTCTGGTAAGCATTGACGAAGGGCAGCGGCGTTTCGTGGGTCAATTCCCAAGTCGGCCACCGCGCCGCCAGTTGTGCTGCCAAATCTGCATCTGGCTCCGCCACGGAGCAAAACATGACGCGCTTCACCCCTGCACGGTTGCCATAGTCCAGCACTTGAGTTACCGTCCAGTCTGTCCACACGAGCCGTTCGAGCAGGTTTTTTCCCTGAAACAGCCCGAGTTTAGTGCGGGTGTTGCCGATGTCGAGGGTGAGGGTCGTCATTGCGTCATTCGTCATTGCCGTCATTTAGTCATTCGTCATTGGCTCCGCTCTTGGGTCATCGCGTAAGCCAAGAGCGGAGCCAATGACGAATGACAAATGACTCAAAACGGGCGCGAAGGTAGACGATTTTTGGCCAAAAAAAGGTGAGCGCTCCAAGTCGATCCCGCAGTTTACCCCAGCAATTTTTCTGAAAAATGTCCCGACGCACCCAGCCCGAACAGCGCAAAGTCGTAGCGCACGGGGTCGCTGGGATCGAAGGCACGGAGCGATTCGGTCAGTTCCAGCACTGCCCGCCAGTCGGTTTGTGGGCGGTGGAGCAGACCGAGCCGACGGGCCACGCGCTCCACGTGTACATCCAGCGGGATGAGCAACTGCGCTGGGCTGATGCGCTTCCAGAGGCCGAAGTCAACGCCCCGCGCGTCGCTGCGCACCATCCAGCGGAGGTACATGTTGAGCCGCTTGCAGGTGGAGCCGCGCTCCGGGGTAGCCACGTGCTTGCGGGTACGGTCGGGTGCGTCGGGGTGATCGAAGAAGTCGCGGTGGAAGCCCAGCAGGGCGCGTTCGGTGGTCACATCGCCGGGCAGCAGGTGGCGGGCGAAGGCGTGTTCGAGCGAGTTGTTTTTTTGGTAAAATTGCTGGAGGAACTCCAGAAACCACAGGGTATCAGTGGCTTGGAAAGTGCGGTGCTTGAAATCGAGGAAGCGGGCGCGGTCTTCCTCCGTGTGGTGGAGGATGAAGTCGTGGGGCGCACCATCCATCAGTTCAGCCAGCCGCGTGGCGCTCTGGATGATGGTTTTGCGTTGGCCCCAAGCGAGCATCGAGGTCCAGAACCCCATGATTTCGCGGTCTTGCAGCCGCTCGAAACGGTGTGGCACACCGATCGGGTCATCGGCGATGAAAGCCGGGGTGTTGAAGCGGTTAGCCGCTGCATCGAGAAATTCCCGAAGGGCATCAAAAGAGTGCAAGTCGTTGATTTTCAAGTTGAAAATTCTCAATTCTCCATTCGTAACTGGTTAGCACAGGGGCAATGCCCCATAATATTTGTAGCAAATATGGCAAAACCTGGTTGGAGGTGCAGCGCACCGAAACATATTGCGGTGCGCTGCACCTTCAAAAACACATTTTTCTGCTAAAAGGCTACAAATATTTCGCCGCGCTGCGGCCAACTAACCAGTTACCTCCATTCTCAATTATTCTCCTCGATGTGTAGCCGTATCCGCGCTTTCACCCGCTCTATCTTTTTGGTGAGTTCGCGGAAAAACCAGTCGCGGCCCTTCTCCGACGAGCCAGCACTGATGGGGCTTGACTTGGCCACCACATTGCCAAACCACTCCTCGGTATAGGCGCAGAGGCGCGGATCGCTGCTTTTGATGAAGTTGGGGTTGCAAAAAGCCGAGTACACCATCTGGCCCACATCGCTGGTGATGAGCGCGGTGTTGTTGGTGTGCACCATTTCGTTGTAAAAAATACGGATGCTGCCCCCACCGTCTTCGGGCTTTTCGCTGACTTTGAATTTTTTTCCCGCTACACCTATCGCCTTCATGTGTGTCGTCCACTCCGTCAGTTTGTCGCAGAGCAGCAGCGCATCGTCGGGGTTGCGGAAGCCATCGGAGTAAACGTGGTACTCAATCTGGGCCAGCGTGTTGTCCATGATGTTCACGCTCCACAACTCGGTGCTTTCCAACGAGATATACAGGTCGAGCAGCCGTTGGCTGATGCGGATGACGGGCGGAGTCACCAAATCAAAATCGAACTGCCGCTGGCGCACAAACTCCAGATTCCAAGTCGTGCGGCCCCAGATGTAGAGTTTGAAACTGATCAGTTCGGGGAAAAAGCAGTAGGTCAGCACCGGAACTTCCACCGAGGCATAGTAAAAATGCCCGTTTGGCAGGCGGCGCACCTGATCAAGGTCGGTGATGAAATTTTCCAGGTAGTCCGAAAAATCAGTGACCCGCCGGGAAAAAGCGTTGAAGTTGCACACCACGTTGTCGCTCTGGCCCACCACCAGTGCATCGAGCGAGATGCGGTAGTGCAGGGCCAGTGTGGTCAGTTCCTGCGGCGAAAGGAAAGTGTCGCCCCGCAAGCGGCGGTAAATCGGGTCTTTGCCCAAGTTGAGGAGTTGCCCCAGCTCGTCCACCGCATCGGCCCGACGCGCGTAACGCGACTGGATGATCTCGAACAGTTGGTCTTGTAAATTTTTCTGCTGCATAGGCGGGGAGAAGTTTGGCTTTAACAGTGAACTCCCGACGAAGGTAGCAGGACTTTCGTTTTTGCCTTTCAAATTCAAGGCCCGGCTTCTGAAAAATCCAACTCCTTGCCGACCTTTGCGGCCTAATAAACAACACGGAAGAAGCACTCGCTCCCTCCTCATTGTTCATTGCTCCTTCCTCACTGCTCATTTTCACTACATGATCGCAACCTTGCTCCTTGCCGATGGCACTGTGTTCCGCGGCAAAGCCGCTGGCAAAACCGGTACCACCACCGGCGAAATCTGCTTCAACACTGGTATGACCGGCTATCAGGAAATTTTCACCGACCCCTCCTACACCGGTCAGGTGCTGGTGTCCACCAATGTCCACATTGGCAACTACGGCATCAAAAATGATGAAATGGAGAGTGAAAGCATCAAAATTGCCGGGTTTGTGTGCCGCAACTTCAATGTGCCGTACAGCCGCCAGACCGCTGACCGAACTATTCAGGAATACTTTGAAGCCGAAAATTTGGTGGCCATCCACGACCTCGATACCCGCGCTATCGTGCAACACATCCGCGAACGCGGGGCCATGAACTGCATCATTTCCTCCGAAACCGACGACGTGGCCGAACTCCAGCGCAGGCTGGATGCCGTGCCTTCGATGGATGGCCTCGAACTCTCCAGCCATGTCACCACCCGCGAGCCGTACCACATTGGCCGCGAGGATGCCCGCCACCGCATCGCGGTGATGGATTTTGGGGTGAAAAAAAACATCCTCCGTTGCTTCGATGAGCGCGATTGCTACCTGCGCGTTTTCCCCGCTCGCACACCCTACGCTGAGGTAAAAGCCTGGAATCCTGATGGTTACTTCCTCTCCAACGGCCCCGGCGACCCTGCTTCGATGGGCTATGCCGTCGATTTGGTGCGCCAAATGCTCGCTGACGGCAAGCCGCTGTTTGGCATCTGCCTCGGCCAGCAACTGCTCGCACTGGCCGCCGGGTTGCCCACCTACAAACTGCATCATGGACACCGGGGCATCAACCACCCAGTGAAAAACCTCCGCACGGGCCGCTCCGAGATCACCAGCCAAAACCATGGATTCGGGGTGCTGGAGCAGGCCGTATACGACTCGCCCAGCCTTGTGGAAGCCACACACATCAACCTGAACGACAACACGGTAGAGGGCATCCGGCTCAAAGACCGGCCCGCATTCAGTGTGCAGTACCACCCGGAGGCCAGCCCCGGCCCGCACGATTCGCGGTACTTGTTTGATGAGTTTGTTGCGGGATTTTAAAGTAACGTCGGACAGGGTTTTTGAACCTGTCCATTACCCACAGAATAAGGTCGACCTCGGATGAGGTCAAATGTTTGTAGAAATTGGATGGTTTGACAAGTTGAACGACCTCGGCGAGGTCGCACGTTTGGTGGATAGGCACAACTTGATGCCAATGTGCGATCCCGACTAAAGTACGGGACAGGCTTCTTCGAGGTCGAAAACACCCTACCTCAATCATTTTCTACAAACATACGACCTCATCCGAGGTCGACCTTATTCTGTGGGTAATTGATAGGGGCTTCAAACCCTTCCAACCTTACTAAACCGGGGCGGCTCCCAGCCGCCCCGGTTTTTTTTATCCAAAAAAATCGCCCCACTCGCCCGGCATTCCAAAAAACAGTTCGACTTTCGGGCCTCGCCCCTTACGTCTCACTCCTCACGTCTCACTCCTCCTCTCCCGTGACTCGTTACCTCTCCGTAGATTTTTATCGTGGCCTCACCATCGCGTTTATGATCATCGTGAACACGTCGGGCGATGGGGCGCACGTGTACGCTCCGCTGCGCCACGCGAAGTGGCACGGCTGTACACCCACCGATTTCGTGTTCCCCTCGTTCATGTTCATCATCGGCGTGTCCATGTGGTTTGCCTTCGGCAAATTTGAGCGCAAGTGGTCGCCCGAAGTGGGCCGGAAAATCTTGCGCCGCACGCTGTTGTTGTTTGCTATCGGCTTGATTCTCAATAAATTTCCCATCCTGTGGAAAGATTTTGACCAGTGGCGCATCATGGGTGTGCCGCAACGCTTGGCACTGGGCTACGGCATTGGGTCGGTGCTGGCGCTCACGCTCAGTCGGCGCTCGCTGATATGGGTCTGCGGCGGACTGCTGCTGCTGTACTGGGGGCTGCTGTGGCAGTTTGGCGAACCGGGCGGCGATCCCTACGGGCTGGCCACGAATGCCGTGCGGCGGCTCGATCTCTGGCTGTTTGGCGATAGCCACCTGTATCACGGCGATGGCATCGGTTTCGATCCCGAAGGGGTGCTGAGTACCATCCCCTCGGTGGTGACGGTGCTGCTGGGTTGGCTCAGCGGCGAACTGATGAGTTACCGAGAAAAACAGCCGAGTGTGTTGGTGCGCGACTTGCTGGCCTACGGGGTGGTATGTGCGGTGGTCGGCCTGTTCTGGGATCTGTTTTTTCCCCTCAACAAAAAACTCTGGACCAGTTCGTATGTGCTGTACGTCGGCGGGCTCTCCATGATCCTGCTGGCCTTCAGCGTATGGCTCATTGATATGCGCAAATGGCGCGATGGGGCGGGCTTTTTCTTCACCTTCGGGGCCAACGCGCTGTTCGCCTACGTGCTTTCTGAGGCACTGGTGATCAGTTGGTCCAACATCCGCTGGATGGAGGGCGGTACCCAAACCAATGTGCAGGCTTGGCTCTACGACCACTTGTTCCGACCGCTGGAAGGGGCTGAATTTAGTTCGGCCCTGTTCGCAGTGGTGTATATGCTGCTCTGCTGGGCAGTGTGTAGGTGGCTGTATGTCAGGAAGATATTTGTAAAAATTTGAGCGATCCGCCCCCAGCCCCTCTCCGCCGAGGCGAAAGGGGAGCCACCATGTACGCCTTGACGTGGCATCTCGTCTCTGCTTCAGCCTCGGCGGAGAGGGGCCGAGGGTGGGGTTGATTTCCCCACATCTCCCTACTTTGTGCGGTTTTTACACCAACACCTGTCCGCACCATGCACCTACCCTCCCTCCTCCGCCCAGGCTTCGGCGGACACGCCCTCCTCCGCCCAGGCTTCGGCGGACACGCCCTCCTCCGCACCCTACGGCTCATCGTTTATGGTTCATCGTTCATCGTTCTCTTTGCGGCTTGCTCCGACGCACCCCCGCCGCGCATCCTCGTTTTTTCCAAAACCGCTGGCTACCGCCATGCCTGCATCCCTACCGCCAACGCCGCCCTGCGCCTACTCTGCAAGCAGAACGGCATGATGATGGACACCTCGGAGGATGCATCGGATTTTACGGAAAAAAACCTGCGCCGCTACAACGCCATCGTGTTCCTCAACACCACTGGCGACGTACTCTCACCTGCACAAGAGACTGATTTTGAACGCTACATCCAAGCAGGCGGCGGCTTCGTGGGCATACACTCGGCCACTGATACGGAGTACGGCTGGACCTGGTTTGGCGGCCTCGTGGGCGGCTACTTCAACGGCCACCCCGAACAGCAGGACGCGGTGCTGCGCATCGAAAACCACGACCACCCGGCCACCCGCCACTTGCCCGGCTCCGAGTGGAAACGCTGGGACGAGTGGTACAACTTCAAAGACCTCAACCCCAACGTGCAGGTGCTGCTCAGCATCGACGAGAGCAGTTACAAGGGCGGAACGAATTGCAAAGGGCAAGAGGCAACCGGCAAACAGCAAACAGCAAATGGCAAAGAGCAAGGGGCAAACCAGCAACCAGCAACCGGAAACCCCTCAACCCTCAACCCTCAACCCTCAACCCTCAACCGCCCCTGCCACCCCATGTCCTGGTGCCACGAGTACGACGGCGGGCGGGCCTTCTACACCGCGCTCGGCCACACCAATGAGAGTTACGCCGACCCGCTCTTCACGCAGCACTTGCTGGGCGGGCTAAAATACGCCATCGGCAAAAAAAAACGCCTGAACTACACCGCCTGCCGAACCAATGAACTTCCCGACCCCACCCGATTCCAGAAAACCGTGCTGGCCGACAACCTGACCGAGCCGATGGAATTCGACATGCTGCCCGACGGCAAAGTCCTCCTCATCGAGCGGCGCGGAGCCATGAAACTTTTCGACCCGGCTACTGGCCTCACCACGGTGGCCTACAAAATGCCCGTCCACTCTGAGTTCGAGGACGGCCTCATGGGCCTCGCGCTCGACCCTGGCTACGCCGAAAACCATTGGATTTACCTGTACTACTCGCCTGTCGGCAACGAATCGGTGAACAACCTCTCGCGCTTCGTTTTTTGGGGCGACACGCTCGACCGGGCCTCCGAAAAAGTTATGCTGCAAGTAGCCACCCAGCGCGAAGAGTGCTGTCACGCGGGCGGCTGCATCGAGTTCGATGCCGACGGCTACCTCTACCTCAGCACCGGCGACAACACCAATCCCTTCGCCTCCGACGGCTACTCGCCTTCTGACGAGAGCACTGGCCGCAGTGCCTGGGACGCTCAAAAATCATCGGCCAACACCAACGATTTGCGCGGCAAAA
>JAYSUY010000776.1:0-3618 GCA_043718855.1 Saprospiraceae bacterium
TTTCGTCGAACAGGATGTGGTTGAACCCGTGTACCACCGCCCAGCCTTCGATGCTGGGAATGATGGCCTTGTACTCTCCCAACGTGGTCTCTGCCTCGATGCGCCCGATGAACTTGGAACCGATGATGCTTTCATGGACAAACTCGTCGCCGGGTTTCAATTTGCCTTGCGCGTGCCACTGCGCCATTCGGGCAGAAGTACCTGTGCCACAAGGCGAACGGTCAATCGCTTTGTCGCCGTAGAACACTGCGTTGCGGGCGGTGGAGGCAGGGTCGAGCGTTTTGCCCGTCCACTGTACATGGCTCATGCCGCTGATGGTTGGGTTTTCAGGATGCACAAAAGTATGTTGCTCATTGACTTTTTGACGGATTTCGCGTGCCCAAGTGATGAGTTGCTCGGCCCGAAAATGCTCCATGCCGGGGAAGTTTTCCTGTGGATCAATAATGCCGTAGAAGTTGCCGCCGTAAGCCACATCCAAGCGGAGTTTTCCCAAATCTGAACATTCCACCTCGATGCCCTCGCTATGCAGGTAGGAGGCTATGTTGGTGATTTTCACCGACTTGACTTTGTTGCCTTCCTGCCGATACTCTGCCAAAACCAGTCCGGCAGGCACCTCCAAGCGCAGCAGACCGGGCGTTTTGGGTACTACCAAACCTTGCTCAATGGCGACGGTGACGGTACCGATGGTGCCGTGTCCGCACATGGGTAGGCAGCCGCTGGTCTCGATGAACAGGATACCCACATCGTTGGCCGGATCGCTGGGTGGGTATAGGATGCTGCCCGACATCATGTCGTGGCCGCGCGGCTCGTACATGAGGCCGCAGCGCACCCAGTCGTAGTCGCGGAGGAAGTGCTGGCGTTTTTCGCTCATGTTCGCGCCGTGCAGCACGGGGCCGCCGCCAGCCACTACGCGCACGGGGTTGCCGCAGGTGTGGGCATCGATACAAAAGAAGGATTTCATGCGTGGGGTCTGGTGCTGAGGCCGTTTTCGATGATGCCCACCACCCGCTCCCGCTCTTCCCCCACTAACGGCAACCTCGGCGCACGCACCTGCTCCGTGCCCAGCCCTGTCATCTGCTCCGCCAATTTGATGTACTGCACCAATTTCGGGTGGATGTCTAATTCCAGCAGGGGCAGAAACCAGCGGTAGATTTTCAGGGCCTCTTCGATGCGCCCGGCTTTTGCCAAGCGGTACACAGCCACCGTTTCGGCAGGAAATGCGCACACGAGGCCCGCCACCCAGCCGTCGGCACCCAGCACGAGTTCTTCCAGCGCCAGTGTGTCCACGCCGCAGAGGATTTTGAGGCGATCGCCGAAAGCGTTGCGTAGGCGGGTCACGTTGGATACGTCGCGGGTGGACTCCTTAATGGCCTGAATAGTAGGCAGTTCAATCAGTTCGGCGAACATCTCCAGCGTCACCTCGGTCTTGTAGTCCACCGGATTGTTGTACACCATGATGGGCAGCGGCGTGGCTTCCGCCACTGCGCGGAAGTAGGCCACCGTCTCGCGGTGGTCGGGCTTGTAGCGCATGGGCGGCAGCATCATCAGGCCGTTGGCACCGAGCGACTCGGCGCGGCGGGCAGCGGCTATGGCAGCGCGAGTGGAGCCTTCGGCGATGTTGATGATGACGGGGACGCGCCCAGCGGCCCGCTCCAGCGCGAAGCGGACGAGTGTATCTTTCTCCTCATCCGTGAGGGTGCTGGCCTCGCCGAGGGTGCCGCCCAGCACGAGGCCGTCCACTCCGGCAGCGATTTGCGCATCGAGGTTGAGGCCAAACATTTTCAAATCCAACTCGTCGTCGGGGGTGAATTTGGTGGTGACGGCGGGATATACGCCTTGCCAGAGAACTCGCATTTTAATAATGAACGATGAAGGATGAATGTTGAAGCGCGGTACAACGCTGATTTGGCATCGGTTGGGTTGATCTGTGGTAGGGTTTTTCGAAGTGCAAAGCAACGAAAAAGCAACCTAAGCGACTGATTCGTATGCCCTGGAAGTTTGTTTCGGACAAGGCGTATTTTACAGAAAGCGGGATAGCGGCTGTTAGGCTGCTATCCCGCTTTCTGGATTTCATGTATGAAGTAGTAAGGATCAGAAGTGGATCAGTTTTTTGACCACCATTGCCCCATCAACATAAACTTTCAGGAAATAACTGCCCGGCTGATATGGCCTCATGTCAATCACCTTGTCGAAAGAGGTTGCCTTTTCAGGGGACATCAAGGTGGATACCTTCTGGCCTGTGACATTGTAGAGATCAACTGACACTTCAGCAGCATAGCCCAAATCTAAGGTCAATGTTGTGAGACCGGCGTTGGTAGGGTTGGGAGATACTTTGACGTTTTCCCTCAACACCGACTCATGGGTGGCTGTCGTGGTAAATGTAAATTCCAGGATACAGCCTTTGTTGGGCGGCACCACCGCTTGGCCGGGAGCACCTTTGATGACCCCGAAACTGTCGGCGGAAACGTAGATTTTGGTGCCGTCCGCCGATAGAGCAATGTCGCGGAACCTGCCCATGCCTTTGAAGTAGCTCATCGTGTCGGTTAAGATGGCTCTGCCGTCATTCGACAGTTTCAGGCGGTACACATTGGCAAACTTCAAGTTGGCGACCAACAGCGAGTTTTTCCAGCCCGGAATAGCGTCCGAGCCGTAATAATCAATGCCGCAAGGCGCAACGGACGGGTATTGCAAATAGTAGTTGGGGAAAGGTGGTGTGTTGTTCACGTCGTTGGTGTAAAGCGTCGAAATCGCGCTTTTTGGTGCAGCGAAATAACTTCCTATCGGGTCGCTGTAAGGGAATTTTGATTCTATCAGAGCCCGGTTGGATGCTTCGCTGGGGACGGCAGGCATTGTAGAGCCGTCGCCTGCCCTGCTTCCGTCGTAATTTCCATCTGTAAAGCCCATAATAAGCGGGAACCCGTAATTGTAGCCCCGTTTGATGATGTTGATTTCATCGTCAGAATAAGGGCCATGTTCGGATTCATAGAGTATGCCTTCGGGTGAAAAAACCAATCCTTGCGGGTTGCGGTGCCCCAACGACCATACAGCACTTTGCGTAGTTAGGGTATTAAAAGGATTGTCATTGGGGATCCAAGTGTCGAAATACTCCCCGTCCCCGTCATGGTCGAGGTTGAACCGCAGGATTTTGCCTTCGTAATATTCCACTTGTTGACCGTGGTGCGGACGTGCAGCATTAGTCAACTGCCCGGCCCCCATCTCTCCCACCCCATAAAACAGGTAATCCATGCCTGCGGAAATAGGTCCTATGGCCAACCGCCCTCCGTTGTGATCGGTACTGCCTGGAATCGTATCCACGATGACCAATTCGTTCAACAAAGTCTGAGTGGCCATGTCATAATTGTACCGCACGATTTTGGTTTTGAAGTAACAACCCGCGGTGTCTGGCAGGCAACCATCGAATTGGTATACGTAGGCCACGTAGAGGTAAGGATTACTACTGAAATTGGGGTGAAAAGCGATGCCTTGCAGCCCGCCCTGTGGCCATGTGTCGGCCTCATTGTAATAGACTTGTTGCGGTGAGAATAATGGAAATGAGTAGATTTCGGGCAAAAAGCAAATATGGAGGATTTTGTATATCCCAAGAACGATCGAGAGTGG
>JAYSUY010000777.1:0-10304 GCA_043718855.1 Saprospiraceae bacterium
CGCGAAAAAAGCGATTGATGCCGGCCAAGTATTTGCCGCCAACCTGAGCGTACAGTCTCCACTGGGTAGCGCACAGGTCATCACCAGCAATTTTGTGGTAGAAACAGGCCTGATTTTCATCGGTTTCGTTGAAAACTCGGAAGCCGAAGGCGAACGCGACGACGTGATTGAGCGGAAGATTTTTTTCCGAAACAACCGTCTGGGTCCCATCTCATCGCTCACTTTTGAAGATGCTCACCAGCCGGGCCTCGCCATATCGGTGCAGCAGGCCAGCAACCAGATGGTGGCTCCGGGCCTTTTTCGGGCTACGTTCGATGCCAATTTTTTCAGCAATTTCGGCGATGGCGACAATTTTTTGGAGTTTGGCGAGCAAGCCGTGTTCACCCAGCGCATCGTGATCGAAAACTGCGGCGACCCGTCGTTCACTAATTTTTCCAAACTCCGCCTCGGCTGGGGCTGTGGCAGCGAAACTTGCCAGTACGACAGCACGGTGGCCAGTGTCCTCATCAAACCATCTACCAAAATCCCCGATCTGGACATCACGCCCATGTGGAACCCAACCCAGAGCCACTGCGGCGACCGCCCAGCGGTGATGGGGCTGCGCATCAAAAACAAGGGCAAGGCCAACGCGACCGATGTGCTGATCAACTTAGCCATGTCGGAAATCACCACGACGGGCCTGAAACCCGGCTCCTTTCGGCTGGTGCATCAGGGCAACACTACGCCCATCACGCCCAACCTGACCAAACCTGCCAACTTGGGCGCGTGTACGGGGCTGAATTTTTTGCAAAAAGCCTCCTTCGTACTGCCCAAAGTGGCGGCACAAGATTCCCTACTTTTTCTCTTCGACGTACACTCCTGCGTGGACTCCTGCGCCCAGACGCTGCCGGGGGCGCTGGTGGAATTTTTCTACAAAAAACCTTGCCCGGTAGGTGGCTTCGTGTCCGATACGATATTCATCGCACCCGACGGCGACTATCAGGTGCGGTCGTCCATGTCGCTCAAAATCGGTTCGTGCATGCAGAGCGGCCAGACCTACACCTTCACGCAAGATATTGAAACAAAGCGGCTTACGAACAGCAACGGCTTCCTGCACCTCGAATACCACCTGCCCTACGGCCTCCAGATCGACCCGGCTTGCCCCATCCAATTGGCTGGTGTACAACCGGCTTCGGTCACGTCCACCCCATCGGTCAACCAAGCCACCATCGTCCACTACGTTTTCCCGCTGCCCATCAATGTGGACTCGCTGACGCTGCCCGTGTGCATCCGCTACGATTGCGACACGAACATGGTGTGCCGCAAGGACACGAACAACATTGAGGAAGTGGTGAACCCGCTTTGTGGCCCGCTCTGCTTCGTTGACCTTGCCCAAAAAACGTACTGGACGCCCGAAATCGCCACGCCTGAGGACTGCGCCATCGGCGTTTGTGAGATTTTGCCCCTCATACTGGGCCTCGGCGACGATTGTGCGACGGAGGACACGAGCACGTTCACCTTCGTTTACCCCGACCCGATCAGCGGCCCGCCCGGCTCCAAACTCAGTTGGAACTACAAGACCTACCGCCTCAACCTCGGATTGCCCGATGCTAACGACGACCGCAAGGCCGACGGCATCGGGGTGGCCGATACGACTGGCTTGCGGCGCGACCGCTACCTGCCCGGCGACACGCTGCGGGTGGAATATTTCGCTCGCGTGGACAGCGGCCACCTCGACTCGATGTACCGCTACATCTACCACGAGGTGGTGGGGAGCGACATCGGCAACGGCAGCGGCAACGACGCTTTTGAGGTGAAAAACGCGCAGGGCTACTTCATCCAACAAAACCGGATCAAGTACCTCCAATCCTTCATCGAAATCCGATACGCCGATGGCACGAAGTCTGCCTGCCCAATGCCGGAATATGTGGGCGCTTGGAACGAGCGGCAGTACCGGCTCGGTGTAGCGAATACCCAACCACCTACCATACTGGACGAGGTGATCAGCATCCGCCACACCCTAAAAACTTCCTTCAAACAACTCCACGCGCAGGGTTTACTGGCAAAATCGGGCATCGAAAAAGGCGATAGTGTGCTGATTTACACTGACTTCGTGATGAACGTTAACTTTACGCCGTTTTCCAACAACCAGCCCGACCCGCCGCTCATCGGCTTCCGCACCGCCCTCTCGCACAGTGCCCAGAAATACGCCTGGAACAAATTCCCTTCCCGAAAATCCCAGTATTCGGGTTTCAAGGAAAGCCGCATCACCAACCAGTTCAGCATCAAACCTTGCGACAACTCCGCTGTCGTCAAGCCCTTCCGCTACCGGCTGCGCATCGCCCGGCCCAACATGTTTCCCTACGAGGTGCGACCGCTGGCCCATATTTCCGCCTTCCGGCAAAATACCCCGGCAGGCCTGCAAATCGCTTCCGCCCAACTGCAATACCTTGTGCTGCAAGACTCTGTGCCGTACCTCAAGGATTTTTCCCTCACCACCAGCCCGCTGGGCGATTGGGCTGACATCGCCTTCGGCCCTGCTTTCGCCAGCCCGGTGGACGAGGGTTTTTCGCTCGCGCTGAACACCACTTTTTTGTCCAACTGCCAGTTTGACCTTGCCGATACTTCGCGCCAAGCGGTGGCGACGCGGTACAAATCTGGCCTGAAAGATTGGACGCAACAGGCCGACACGCTGACCAACAAACTCGGTTTTTTTAGCAACAACCCCGCCCTCCGGTTCGAGACGCAGGACACGGTGGTGTATTCTGCAAAAACGGATTTTGACCTCGATTTTACCCTACGCAACTGGGTGGTGCCGCCCGCGCCTAACCTCTGGATGACGGTGATTTCGCCCTCCAGCATGGCTTCCGATTTCGAACTGCTGCGTATGCCCGGCGGCGAGCCTGTGCCAGAAAGCAACGGCATTTACCAACTCAACACACTGTCAGGCTTCAGTGTGCGCAACCTCCAACTCCGGGGTCGCAACCTGAATTGTGCCGCCGACTCGCTGCTCATCGTGTACGGCTGGAGCTGCTCGCCCACCACCAATTTGGCTGAAAACAACTGCTGGCGCGACACGTTCAAAGCCGAACTCCGCCTCCAAAATGCCGAGTTGGAGTTGGACGTGAAAAAAGAGCCGACTTCCATAAAACTCTGTGAAACAAGCGAATACTTTGAAATCGAGGTGTACAATGCCAAAATTGGCTACGGCTTCGACCCCTTCGCTACCGTGAAACTGCCGCCCGGCCTCAGCATCGTGTCCGGCTCCTGCCAGATGGCGTACCCGGTCGGCAGCGCATTCGTCAACATCGCAGACCCAGCAGCGCAGCCCGGCAACGTGTTCAGTTGGCGCATCCGCGAAGCGCAGCCCACCATCGCTACCAACGGCCTGCCAGGTGTGGATTTGGCTCCGCAAAACGCCCTGCGCATCCGGTTCCGCACCACCGCCGAGTGTGGCTTCGTCTCCAACGCCCAGCCGCTGTACGGGGCCAGCGCTACCGAGCCTTGCGGACGCTCTACCAACGTGCTAAACAAGCCCGGCAAGCCGCTCAACATCCTCGGCCTCAACCCCACTTACGGCGTACAGGTGAGCATGAAAGCCATTGGCAGCGCCCCCATTTTTTGCGGCGGTACGGAGCGCTACGAGGTGCTGATGACCCTCGTTGGGCAGCCTTCACCCGGCGACAGTGTGTTCGTGCTGCTGCCCAGCGGCGTATCGCTGAAAATTGACTCGTACCAGCCGCTGCAAAACGCCCCCATCGCTCCTGCCACGCTGATGCCGGGCGGCTTCCGACTGCCGCTGCCCACCACCTTAGGCACTGGGGCGGCGATAAAATTCCAGTTCGATGCGGCGTTTAGCCAGTCGGCTGGCTGTGTGGACCAGACCATCGTGGTGCAGACGCGGGTGCGCAGCACGGCATTTTGCCAAAGCACTGGCCAGCCTTGCACGGTGTATGTCACCACTGGGGAGGCGTTTTTGAAAATAGACCTGCTGCGCCCCGAACTTGCGCTCGGCAACGTGTCGCTGAGCCTCAGTGCCAATGGCCAAACCAGCACCAGCGTGACAGTGATCAATGTGGGCAGCACACCCGCTTCGGGCGCGACAGTGCAGATTTGGGAAGACAAAGATGGTGACGGCCTGCTCTCCGCACCCGACGTGCTGCGGCAGACGCTGACCAACGGCCAGACCTTCGCGCCCGGCACGTCGCTCCCGCTGAGCGGCATCTTGAACATCACGGCTGACCAGTTGTGTGGTCTGTTGGCCGTGCTACCTGCTGCCGAAAACTGCGCTTGCACGGCCCAGAGTTTCGTCCTCAACGACTTTACTCTCCAGCACGCCACGCTGCATTTTTGTAAAAAAGAAGCGGTGCAAATCGGGGTGCCGCAGCAGCCGGGCGCAACCTACGTCTGGAAAACCACGGCTGGTGTCAACTGCCCCACTTGCCCAACCACGACATTCAACCCGGACCCTGCGCTACCGCCCAGTCAGGCACAGGTGCTGGTGCTGGAGGAAACTACTCCGACCTGTAGCACCACCCACCGCTTCGAGGTGACATTTGGGCAAACGGCCACCGCTACAGCCTCAAATTCAGCCATTTGCAGGGGAAAATCGGTGACGCTGACTGCCTCCGGGGCAGGTGCTGTGTCGTATTTTTGGAAAGGTTACGGCATCCAAAACCCCTCCACTGCCCAGCAGACGGTGATACCAGCCTACTCGACCACCTATGTCGTCACTGTCACGTTCAGCGGCGGCTGCACCAGCACCGCGACGGCTGCGATAGCCGTGATGACCTCTGATTCTGTACAACTCGCCACCCTGACCACCTGCCCCGGCTCGCCAGTACAGGTGCTGGGACAGATGACGGAGAAAGCGGGCATCTATTTCGTAAAATACACCAAGTCAACGGGTTGCGACAGCACAGTGTGGCAAGAACTAAAGGTGTTGCCCAAACTCAACACCGCAGAGCAGCGCACCGCATGCCGGGGTGATACCCTGCTGGTGTTCACTACTTTGCTGACCCAAAGCGGCCAGGTGTGCCGCGACTACATTGCTCAAAACGGCTGCGACAGCACGCACTGCATCTCGGCTACGTTCGTGGATTTGCAGCCGCAACTGCCCAGCGACCCAGACACGATTTTTACCGATGCGGGTACGCTCGTGACCCTCAGTGGTCCGGTGGGCTACCAGACCTACACTTGGTCGCCGCTGCCCGAACCGATCTGCTCCAACTGCCGCGAAATCGAGGTGGAATCCGACTCCGCCAAGTTGCTCACCTACACGCTGCGGGTGCTCGACCCGAACGGCTGCAAGGGCGAAATATCCTACCGGGTGCTGTTCTCGCCCCCCTGTGACCAGCGCAAAATACGGATGCCCAACGCTTTCACGCCCAACGGCGATGGCACAAACGATGTGTTCCGTGCTGTGCCGCTGGAGGATGGCGGCTTGCTGGCGCGCCTGACGGTGTACGACCGCTGGGGTCAAAAAGTGTACGAAAATCGCACCGAAGCGACCTGGGACGGGATGCTGCAAGGCAAGGAAGCCACCGCTGACGTGTACGTCTGGGTCATCGAAATCCTCTGCGGCAGCGAGGCGGTGAAGAAGGTGGGAGAGGTGACGCTGCTGAGATAGTCGTTCAAGTTAGTGAGGCGGTGACTATCAGTCACCGCCTCACTAAGTCCAATTCACTGGCGTACAAACCGCCCCTGCGCCACCCGACCGTCTGCTTCTACCCGCACGGAGTAGGCTTCAGGTGCAAGCGATTCCACCGACAGATTTTCCGTCAGTATAGCCTGTTTTTTCTGCGAAAATACCACCCGCCCCATCGCGTCAGCGATGGGGATTTCAACAGTTTGGCCTTCAAAGTCGATTAGATCCAAGTTGATGGATGAGGAAGCCGGGTTGGGGCGAAGGGACAACTCGTGCAGGGCAGCAGGTTCGGTGGTCGGTGATATGCCGTCCAGCGGAATCATCACCAACTCGCGCTGCACCCGGCTGAGCAACTGGCCGTTGCGGTATTCCTCCACACATACTGCATAGGCAAAGGTGCCAAGCGTTTGAGGGGTGAATTCCATAGCCCCTGTCAAGCCATTCAAGGTAAGGCCGCCGGGGCCGAAGGGATTGACAAACGAGTAGGTGGGCGCAACGAACACCACCAAGTCAAACGGCGGTGGGCAGGGCGGTGTCGGTACGGCACCTTCGCAAGCAAAAACACCTGGAGGTGTGAGTATAGGGCCGCCGCCGAGGAGCGGGTTGCAGAAGGTGTACAGCAGGGTGTCGCCTTCGGCATCGGTGGCCGAGAGGTCGAACACGTTGGGCTGATGCAGGCAGGCAAACAACTGGGGAGGAGCATCGGAGAACGTGGGCGAACTGTTTTTCGACAGCCGGGCTGCGGGCGTGATGGATACAGTGAGGGTGTGTCCGCTCCCGCCGGGATCGATGAGGTTGTTCGTGCTGTTGTTGCGGCAACAGCGTTGATAGACAACGTCGTATGTCCCGGTTGCGTCGCTCGGCGGCAGGTAGAGCGCAAAGGAGTAGGTACCCCGCTCAGCACAAATCGCGGGGATGTTAGTGGCATCACAAGGAAAGTCCGAGGGAAGAGGAGTGATGTTCTCGATAGCAAGGGCAGTCACCATGACCTCTTGGAACAGTACTCCATCGCGGTACACAGCGATGCTGGCCGGGTTGTCGAACGGTGCACCGCCGCCTAAGCAGTCCCGGTAGATGACCATTTTGACCAGTACAGAATCGCCGACATGGCGGTAGGTCATGTAGCCGCCCAAGATGTGGCGGGCTTGTGCGCCTGTGAGGGCGAGGAGGGAAAAAAGGAGAGAGAGGGCAAGTTGTTTCATCGTGTAGCGAAAAATTAGTGGGTGAAATAGGCCTCAAAAAGATGTGAACCTTGCTGAGTGTGCTGAACAAAAGTATGTGCCGTTGCTAATCTGCCTAAAAAAATGAAGGCTTTTTGAATTTGTTGGACAAATGGAGCCTGTGCAGTACATTTGCCAACAAAAAGGTGACTATGGGAGCCACGCTACAAATGCCCTTCAACCCGGCACAAGTTGAGATACTCAAACTTTTCTCACAGGGCCTGACCGACGCGCAGACCGAAGACCTGCGGCGCATCCTCATTGCATTCAGATTCAAACTGTTGGATGAACATGTGGAGCGGGTGGCAGAGCAAAAAGGTTTGACCCGTGAACAAGTGAACGCTGCCGCACAGGGGCATCGGCGAACGGTTTACCGCAGCAAAAAGCAAATTGCCGAACCCAAAACAGGGTCAGTCAGGCTATGAAAGTGGTCATTGACACCAACGTATTGCTCAGCGCAATCTACCGAACCTCCAAAAATTACTGGATACGCCAAGCCTTGGAGCGGCATCAAATCACGCTCTGCATCACCACCGATATCTTGGATGAGTACGCCGAAGTTTTTGCAGACTATTACGACCCCAGAACTGCCGAATTCTTCCTCTCCGCGCTCGAAGTCCTTCCCAACATCCTGTACATCAACAAGTATTACTTTTGGCAACTCATCCCCCAAGACGAGGACGATGAGAAATTTGCCGACTGCTCCATTGCAGCAGGTGCCGAATATCTGGTCACTAACGACCGCCATTTCAGGCATCTCAAAGACCTGACTTTCCCTCGCATCAACGTGGTGAACGAAGACGAGTTCAGGGCAATTTTTGAGAAAAGAATGGGCGTGGGTAACTTGCCTTAACGGATATTTGCCCACCATGCCTCACCCACAGCACACGCCTCCCTCCCCCACCGCGCAACGCGCCGCCGCACTCCACCGGCTCGCCACCGAGGAGTTTGACCTCTGCATCATCGGCGGCGGAGCATCTGGTGCGGGCTGTGCGCTCGATGCTGCCCTGCGTGGCCTCAAAGTCGCTCTCGTGGAGCGCGACGACTTTGCTGCTGGCACCTCCTCGCGCAGCACCAAACTCGTACACGGCGGGGTGCGCTACTTGGAGCAGGCTTTTAAAAAAGGCGACTTCGCCCAACTCAAGCAGGTGCAGCACGGCCTTCGGGAACGGCACCGGGTGCTGGCCAACGCTCCGCACTTGGCTCGTCCGCTGGCCCTGCTCACGCCGGTATTCAGTTGGTGGGAGGGGCTGTACTTCAGCATCGGCCTGAAACTCTACGACTGGTTTGCTGCCCGTGGCCGCCATAGGCTTGCCGACGGCATGGCTGGCAAAGATCAACTGCCCCCCAGCCGCTGGCTCTCCCGCTCGGCTGCCCGCTTGCGGATGCCTGGTCTCAGCCCCCGCATCCACAGCGCGGTGCTGTACCACGACGGTCAGTTGGACGATGCCCGATACTGCCTCGCCCTCGCCTTGAGCGCAGCAGAAGCAAGTGCAGTGGTGGTCAATCATCTCGAAGTGCTTGATTTTCAAAAAGATGAAGTCGGAAGAATCATGGCTGCCACTTTTCAAAATCGGCTCAGCAAATCACCTCACACGCTTCGCGCCAAGCAATTCCTCAACTGCACCGGCCCTTTCGCCGACCACATTCGACTGCTGGCCAACCCTGCGCTGGCACCGCGCATCCGCCCCTCAAAGGGCGTACACGCCGTACTGCCCTACGCCACGCTCGGCAGCGACGATGCGATGCTCATCCCCAAAACGAAGGACGGGCGTATGGTTTTCGCCATTCCGTTTCAGGGCCGAGTGCTGCTGGGCACCACCGACGAGGACTGCCCTGACGCTAACCCGGAGCCCGTGCTGGAAGCCCACGAGGTGGATTTTTTATTAGAAACACTGAACCCATTTTTGGCGCAGTCAATGAGGAAAGAGGCGGTGACAGCAGGGTTTGGCGGGTTGAGGCCGCTGGTGAATCCGGCTCCGACCCAGTCCACCCCGACCCTCACTCGCTCCCTCCTCCGCGACCACGAGATCGAGCACGACCCTACCTCCAACCTGCTCAGCCTGCTCGGCGGCAAGTGGACGACCTACCGAATCATGGCCCAAGATGCCGTGGATGCCGTGTGCCATCGCTTGGGCGTTAGGGCCAAATGCCTCACCAGCGAGCATCGCTTGGTGGGCGCAGCGGGCTACACCACAGGTTTTTGGAAAAAAATACAGGCTGAGTATGGTTTGGAATCCGAAATCGCACAACATTTAGCCCAGCAATACGGCACACGAGCAGTCGAAGTCGCGGCATTGGCACAAGAAAATGTAGCGTGGGGAGGGCGTTTGGTTGCGGATTTTCCTTTCCTAAAAGCCGAAGTCGTGTATGCAGTGCGCAGAGAAATGGCCTGCACCCTGCGCGATGTGCTGGCCCGGCGCATCCGACTGGAAATCCTTGATTGGGAGGTAGTTGTCACAGTTGCTCCGACAGTCGCGCAAATTATGGGAACAGAATTGGGTTGGTCGCAGCAGCAAATTGAACAGGAAACAGAAGCCTACATCACCCTGATTCGAGGGTTTCAAACTCACGCGCAGAAAATTTAGAACAAGCCCTCACAAGCCATAACCACTGACAACAAGAACCGTCAATCCTCTACCGTATTTTATGAATATTTTTATCGCAGAACTCATCGGCACCGCACTCCTCATTCTCCTCGGCAACGGCGTGGTGGCCGGCGTGGTGCTGCGCGGCACCAAAAACGAAAATGCCGGTTGGCTGGTCATCACCATCGCTTGGGGCTTGGCCGTCACGTTTGCCGTGTACGCCGTTGGAGGCATCAGCGGAGCGCACCTGAACCCCGCGGTGACGCTCGCGTTGGCCGCCACCGGACAGTGGACGGAGCAGTTCACCCCATCTGCCGTGCCGATCTACCTCGCCGGGCAGATGCTCGGTGCCATGATTGGTGCAGTGCTGGTATGGCTACACTACCTGCCACACTGGGCACGTACCGAAGACCCGGGGAGCAAACTGGCCGTGTTCTGCACCGCACCGGCAATACGCCACACAACGGGCAATTTCATCAGCGAATTCATCGGCACTTTCGTGCTGCTGTTCGGCCTCTCTGCGCTCGGTGCCAACACTTTTGCTCAGGGCCTCAACCCACTGGCAGTGGGCGCACTCGTACTCGCCATCGGCCTGTCGCTGGGCGGCACTACGGGCTACGCCATCAACCCTGCTCGCGATCTGGGGCCGCGCATCGCCCACGCGCTGCTGCCGATACCCGGCAAGGGCGGCTCCGACTGGGGCTACGCATGGATTCCGGTACTGGCCCCCATCTTAGGCGGCATTTGCGGAGCAGCGGCTTTTTTAACTATGAATGCGAATAATGGGTTGGATTTTTAAAGAAATTGATATTCAACAAGTTGGGCAACACGTTTACGAAACTTTTGAAGTTTCGTAAACGTAGCCAATCG
>JAYSUY010000778.1:0-3605 GCA_043718855.1 Saprospiraceae bacterium
CTCGTACGCGCCTCTGTGCCTCTCCAGTTGGGCCGCTCGCTCCGCCCTGACTGCTGGCGGGTGGGCTTGTGGCAACATCAATCGAAAAATGACCGAAGGTGCTTATGGGTTCAGTGACATTTGCTGAACACGTTATTTTTCACCTTTCCTTTTTTGCATTGCTATGAACTCAACCACTCATCCAGGTCGCGCACTGCTTGTGGCGCTACTCTCCACCATTTTCCTGCAATCGCTTGGAGCACAAGCCTTACGGTTGCCCCAGAGCCAAAATTTTTCCTGCTCCGCTGGCCGAGAAGTGGGCGTGACGAACATCGACATCCGATGGAACGCCCCCGGTGTGAAGGGCCGCGAAGGCAAAATTTGGGGCACCGATGTGGCCTACTACGGCTACTCCGTGCTGGGCTTCGGCTCCGATGTGGAATCGCCCTGGCGGGCGGGTGCCGATGAAAGCACGGTCATCTCGTTTTCCACCGATGTGACCATCAACGGGAAGCCGCTGGCCGCTGGGAAGTATGGCTTTTTCATCGCGCTGTACCCCGATTCGTGCGTCCTGATTTTCAACAAAAACGTGAATGGCTGGGGCAGTTATTTTTACCAAAAAAGCCTTGATGTGCTGAAAGTCAGCACTATACAGCAGAAAAACCAGCCCGTCATCCAAGAGCGGCTCGCTTACAATTTTTACAACCAGACCGACCGCTCCATTCAGGTGGCGTTGGAGTGGGAACGTTGGAAAATCCCGTTCCAAGTAGACATCGACACGAAGGCCACCACGTTGGCGCACATCAAAAGTCAAATGAGCGGCGCACTGGGTTTCGATCCACCCAGCCTCGAAGCCGCTGCCAACTGGTGCGTGAACAACGACGTGAACCTCGAAGAGGCCCTGCACTGGGCAAACACCGCCACCAGCCCCAATCTCGGGGGCGTGGCGAGTTTCAGTGCCTACTCCATCAAGTCGAAGATTCTGGAAAAGCAAGGCAACGCCCAAGCCGCCGCCGAAGCGATGACCATCGCCCTCGACAACGCAAAACCCTTTGAACTACACACCTACGGTCGCCAACTGCTGGGTCAGAAAAAGCCGAAAGAGGCGATGGCTGTGTTTGAAAAAAACCACCAAAAACAGAACGGCGCATGGCCGACCAACGTGGGCATGATGCGCGGCTACAACGGCATCGGCGACCTTAAAAACGCCCTAAAATTTGCCAAACTCGCCCTCGCGCAGGCTCCCGACGAGATCAACAAAACCAACCTGACCAAGTCGGTGCAACTGCTGGAGCAGGGGAAGCCGTTGGAGTAAGCGCTCCATGCTAGATGTAGGTTTCTCGCAAAGGCGCAAAGGCGCAAAGTTTTAGCAGTCATGGCTTTGCGCCTCTGCGCCTTTGCGAGAAATTTGTGTTCTGCTGTCTTTGCGAGACATTTGTGCTGGGGCGATTAACCCCGAAACGCAGCCACACCATGACACTCACCATCCGCTTCTCCTTCCTTCTCCTCACAGCCACTCCTGCCACCGCCCAAACCCCGCCCGACAGCCTCTCCGCCACTCTCCTCACACCCGCCACCGTCACCTCCACACGCCTGATCGCCAACGAGTTGTCCGCGCCGTACAGCCTCAGCGTAGTATCGCTGCCCGCTGCGCAGAGCGGTCGGCAGCGGCTCAGTCCGCAGGAGTTTTTGCCCGCCGTGCCGGGCGTGTTCAGCCTCAACGCCGACAACTTCGCGCAAGACCTGCGCATCTCCATCCGGGGTTTCGGAGCGCGGTCGGCCTTCGGCATACGCGGGCTGCGGCTCATGGTGGACGACCTGCCGGAAAGCACGCCCGACGGTCAGGGGCAGGTGGACAACCTCGCGCTTGGCCTCGTGGAGCGGGTGGAAGTAGTGCGCGGCCCAGCCGCCGGGCTGTACGGCAACGCATCGGGCGGCGTGGTCAGTTTTTACACTGAAAACCCCAGCGGGCGGCCCTACGCCGAGGTGCGGATGTCGGCGGGTGCCTTCGGTTTTCAGCAGTACCAAGCCAAGTTTGGGGGGCAGCTCGGGCGTTTTCAGCACCTGAGCCACGCCGCTTGGACGCAGACCGACGGCTACCGCGACCACAGCGCCATGCGGGCTGCCCTTTTTTACGGAAAATACCGCTACACCATCGGCGACCGCAGCACGGCTACCCTCATCCTCAACTACGCCAACAGCCCCCAAGCCGACGACGCGGGTGCGCTCACGCTCCTCCAAGCCGACACTGCCCGCCGCACCGCCCGCGACCTCAACCTGCGCTTCCAAGCGGGCGAGCGGCTCTGGCAAGCCCGCGCGGGCGTGGTGTTCGATCACCGTTTTTCGGAAAAAAGTAGGCTGAAAATCAGGCTGTTCCACACGCTGCGGGATTTTGAGAACAAACTGCCCACCGCCGCCAGCGGCATCGTGGCCCTGCAACGCGGCTACGCGGGCGGTGGGGCCAACTGGACCCGCGAGCAACGGCTCGGCCTGCTGGCTTGGCAAACCCAACTCGGCTTCGACCTCGATGTCCAGCGCGACGACCGCCAACGCTACGGCAATGCCGAGGGTACCCGCGCGGCACTCGCCTTCGACCAGCGCGAGACCTTCCGCAGCGCAGGTGCCTACTGGCTCAACCAAGTCTCGCTCCGCGAAAATTTCCAACTCACCGCCAACCTGCGCTTCGATGCGGTGCGGCTCCGCGCCGCTGACCGATACCTGACCGACGGCGACGACTCGGACACCCGCCCGCTGCACAACCTCAGCCCCATCGTGGGTTTGAACTGGCTTTTTTCTCCAAAAATCGCGCTGTACGGCAACGTCGCCACGAGTTTTGAAACACCCGCGCTGACCGAACTTTCGGCCAACCCCAGTGGGCGCGGCGGCTTCAACGCCGACCTGCGCCAGCAGCGGGCGGTGAGCGCCGAAGTTGGCATCAAAGGTTTGGTGTTCAACAAATTGCGTTTTGAATTGGCTGCGTTTCGCACTCAGGCGCGGGGCGAGTTTGTGCCGTTTGAGTTGGACTCGCTGCCGGGTCGCACGTTTTACCGCAACGCGGGCCGCTCGTTGCGCCGGGGGCTGGAAGCAGCCGCGACGTGGCAGCCTGTCACCGCATTTTCCGTGACGGCCAACTGTGCTGCCTCGGTTTTCCGCTACGCGGAATACAGCGTTGGCACATCCAATTTTGAGGGTAAGTCGCTGCCAGGTCTGCCCAATTTCACGGCCTTCGTGGAGCCGCGCTGGCAGCACCGCAGGGGCGGCTATGCGGCGTTGCAGGTGGCGCACACGGGTCGCTTTTTTGCCGACGATGCCAACTCGGGGCGCGTGGCGGCCTACACGGTGCTGAACTTGCGGGGCGGTTGGCTGCTTCGGTTTCCTAAAATGCAGGTGGAGCCGTTCGCTGGGCTGAACAACTGGGGAGGTGCTCGGTATTTTTCCAATATTCGCCTGAACGCGGCGGGGCGGCGGCACTACGAGCCGGCGGCTGGCCTGGGCTGGTACGGCGGGTTGCGGGTGCGGGTTTGAACGAAACGTCGGAAGGGTTTGAAACCCTATCCATTACCCACAGAATACCTACTCAGTTCTTTGACAGAAAATTAGATAGGCATCCACGATGGTTTTGAGTT
>JAYSUY010000779.1:0-3605 GCA_043718855.1 Saprospiraceae bacterium
GAGAAGCCGATTGCAAAATCGGCTTCTCGCCTGCGTGAAACCTCCGCGCCTTCCTCTTGCATTGCTTCCCGCTGCACCCCCTTGAAATCTCCCTCCACGCCGCTTTGCTGGCACACTTAGAACCCTCGAAAAATTTCCGCCTTTACATTTCTGGTAAAATATCCCGGCAGTCGCCATACCTTCACCGCTGTGCCGGACGACCAGCTCCTACAAAACCTCCCCAGGGCAGAAATGCAGCAAGGATATGCGGTCGTAGCGGTGTGTTCGGCACATTTTTCATTTTTACGATGTGCCAATGTGCTGATGACGCACATTGGCACATTGTCATAAAAGCGGCCAGCTGTACTTTCACGGAAGGTCAAAACCACACTTTCGCCATGCAATTCTTCATAGACACAGCCAACCTCGACCACATCCGCGAAGCAGCCGAACTCGGCATCCTTGACGGCGTGACCACCAACCCATCTTTGATGGCCAAAGAGGGCATCTCTGGCGAAAAAGAGGTGATGAAGCACTACCGCGCCATTTGCGACATCGTGGGCGAAGGCCGCGATGTGAGCGCAGAGGTGATCTCTACCGACTTCGCTGGCATCATGATCGAGGGCAAAAAATTGGCAGAACTGCACGAAAACATCGTGGTGAAGGTGCCGATGATCAAAGACGGCATCAAAGCCATCGCCAAGTTCACGGAGATGGGCATCAAGACCAACTGCACCCTCGTATTCTCCGCAGGCCAGGCCATACTCGCCGCCAAAGCGGGTGCTACCTACCTCTCGCCGTTCGTTGGCCGGGTGGACGACATCTCGTGGGACGGTATCGCACTCATCAAAGAGATTTTTGAAATCTACACCACACAGACTTACGAAACGGCCATACTCGCCGCCAGCATCCGCTCGCCACTGCACATCGTGCAGGCTGCCAAAGCCGGGGCCGATGTGGTGACTTGCCCGCTCTCGGCCATTTTGGGCCTGTTCAACCACCCGTTGACGGACATCGGCTTGGAGAAATTTTTGGCCGACCACAAAAAGGCGAACGGGTAGCCACAGCCTTTTTCAAGAGATTGTTTGCACAGACGGGGCAGCGACCAACAAGGTCGCTGTCCCGTCTGCATTTTCCGTATATTCAACACTTAGTCTCGTCACGCTGCACTGTGTACAGTTCGTCGTGCAGATTACTTTTGGTAGAAATTTACAAAAACATATCACATCTGGGCAAATTTCCGCATTTTACTGCACTACTTTTGCGGTCGCCCCTTGTTGTCATTTTTACACTTAAAAAGATTTACAAAACATGATACGCGAAGAAGCGGCTACCTTGCTGGAAAAAAACAGAGTAGGTATGCGCAAAAACGGTTCACAGAACACGAAGATCGTGGCAACAGTAGGCCCAGCCTGTAGCAGCCACGACCAACTGCTCGAATTGGTAAAAGCCGGGGTGGATGTGTTTCGCATCAATTTCAGTCACGGCACCCATGCCGATCACCTCGCAGTGATCGAGCGCATTACGGCCATCAACGAGGAACAGAACACTCACATCGCTATACTGGCCGACCTGCAAGGCCCCAAACTCCGGGTGGGCATGATCAAAGATAATGCCCTGCTGCTCGAAACCGGCGACGTGATCACCATCGTCAACGACGAGACCGCAGAAGGCACCAAAGACCGGATTTACATGTCGTATCCGGGCTTTGCCACCGACTGCAAAGTGGGCGAGCGCATCATGATGGACGACGGGAAGTTGGTGTTCGAGGTGGCCGCCAGCAACGGCATCGATACGGTGCAACTCAAAACGCTTTACGGCGGTGTACTCAGCAGCAAGAAGGGCGTGAACCTGCCCGACACGGACGTGAAGCAGCCTTCGATGACGGACAAAGACCGCGAGGACTTGGAATTCATCCTCACCCAGCCTGTCAACTGGATCGCGCTTTCCTTCGTGCGCCGCCCCAGCGACATGGACGACCTCCGCGCTGCGCTCGAACGCACTGGGCACCCGGCCAAGATGATGGCAAAAATCGAGAAGCCCGAAGCCGTGCGCAACATCCGCGAGATCATCCGCGCCTGCAACGGTATCATGGTGGCACGCGGCGACCTCGGTGCGGAAATGCCCATCGAGCAGCTGCCCATGACGCAAAAGGAGATCATCCACTTGTGTATGCAGTACGCTCGACCGGTCATCGTGGCTACCCAGATGATGGACAGCATGATCAACAACCCCTCGCCCACCCGCGCCGAAGTGACCGATGTGGCCAACGCGGTGCTCGACGGTGCCGATGCGGTGATGCTGAGTGGCGAGACCTCGGTGGGCAAGCATCCCGCGCTGGTGATCCAGTTCATGACGCGCATCATCGAGCAGGCGGAGAAGGAATATTGGCCACAAATCGTGAGCCGCCGCCCGCTGCCGTCCAAAAATTTCAAACTCTTCCACTCCGACGTGGTGTGCTTCAACGCCTGCCGCGTGGCCGAAGAAATCGGCGCGAAAGGCATCGTCGGCATGACCACTTCGGGCTATACGGCCTTCAAAGTCAGCAGTTTTCGGCCCAAGTCCCAGATTTTCATTTTCGGCTTCAACCTGAGTATGTTGCGCTCGTTCAACTTACTTTGGGGCGTTCAGTGCTTCTACTACGACCGCTTCACCACTACTGACGAGACCATCGAGGACTGCACCGAGATTCTGAAAAACGCGGGCTGTGTACAGCGTGGCGACACAATCATCAACACCGGCTCTATGCCGCTGAACAAGCGGCTACAGACCAATATGCTGAAGGTGACAGAAGTGGAGTAAAACTATGAACTATGAAGGATGAACTATGAACGCTGTGTCACGCCCGTTCATAGTTCATAGTTCATAGTTTTACTCCACCCAATCCGCCACGAAAACATTCGTGGCGTGTCCGCCGCCGTTGCTCCGGTTGGAGCCGAAGACCAACTTTTTCCCGTCGGGCGAGAACATCGGGAAGGAGTTGAAAATGCTCTCCGAGGTGATCTGCTCCAGCCCCGTGCCGTCTTCATTCACCATGTATATCTGGAAATCGTAGCCCCGCTTGGAGTGGTGGTTGCTGCTGAACACGATCTTTTTGCCCGAAGGGTGGTAAAAAGGCGCCCAGTTCGCTTTGCCCAGGTTCGTCACTTGGCGCACGTCCGTGCCGTCGGCTTTACAGGTGAAAATCTCCATGTCGGTGGGCGCCACGAGGTGCTGAGCAAGGTAGTCCTTGTACTCCTTGATCTCGGCAGCCGTTTTGGGGCGGCTGGTGCGGTACACGATGCGCGAGCCGTCGGGGCTGAAAAACGCGCCGCCGTCGTAGCCCAGATCGAAGGTGATCTGGCGCTGGTCGGAGCCGTCAAGGTTCATCGTCCAGAGTTCCAGATCGCCAGAGCGGTCGCTGGTGAACAGGATTTTGTCGCCCTTCGGGCTGAGTACCGCCTCTGCATCGTAGCCGGGCGTGTTGGTGAGTTGTTTCACCACTTTCCCTTTTAAATCAGACACATAGATGTCGTAGGTCTCGAAGATCGGCCAGAGGTATTTGCCACCAGCCCGCAAGTCGCCTGTGTGCGGGCAAGCCGCCGCGCCCGCGTGGGTGCTGGCAAACAGGATGCTCTTCCCATCGG
>JAYSUY010000780.1:0-3603 GCA_043718855.1 Saprospiraceae bacterium
GCTCAGTGCGTTCGAGGGCGCGTTGCAGGGCGCGTTCGGGGTAGTTGGCCCGCAGCGTCCAACCGACGATGGTGCCTACCACGACGAAGATCGCGAAGACAATAAGGCGGAATACCGGGTCGAGGATTAGTTCAGCAAAAGACATAAGTCGCTGGTTGTGAGGGCAAAAGTATTTCAAAATTATCTTCGCCCCATGTTTTTGTGCTTTTTTTGCCGCGTGGCGACGTTTGGGTGTGGGAAAATGTTGGACTTTTGAAGATTGAAGTAGAGGTCTGGAGAAGCCAAATTGTTAAAAATCAAGTATTTGTGTCGTCAGTTCGTTATTTTTACTCGCTGTAGCCGTTTCATCCGCCAGAGTCTTGACGGAGGGGGGAGGCGAAGGAGGGTGGTCAGTTCGTCATTCAGCCGCTGCACAGCTTGCCTTGCTTGTCGCTGCGTTCATAGTTCATCGTTTTATAGTTCATCATTCCCATGGAAGTTGCTGTCAAATTTCCGGTCACCAACCAAGAACTCCTCGAAGCCGGTCAGGGAGCGACGATGTATTTCCCGGCTTCGCGCGACGAGTACTGGGAACTGCTGGAAGAGGCGGAGTACCGCGTGGACTACTTTGACCATGAAATCATTGCCAACATGAGTTACGAATCCGACAAGCACAGCGACCTCACCACCGAACTGTCGTACCTGCTGAAAAAGGCTTTCCCTAAGTCTGACCGCCGTTTTAAAGTCCACAACAGCAACCGCCCAGTGTGTATACCCGGCTGTGATTACGCGGTGTTCAACCCTGATGGCTCGGTGGTGGCTGAGCCGTTTGACCTGTACGAGTACCGCCCCGGCATGAACGCCGAACTGAACCCCGTGCTGCTCTTCGAGGTGCTGTCGCTCAGTACCCGCGCCCATGATTTCGGCACAAAACTGCCCTGCTACAAGAAAATCCCCAGTCTGCGTCAGATCATTTTTCTGGAGCAGCACAACATGGAAATCATCCTGTTCGAGCGGCTGGAAGGCCAAAATCGCTGGTTGGAGACAACCCTGACGCAGCCCGACGACACCATTGCCATACACGGCCAACAGATTTCGCTGCGCGATATTTACGGGTAAAAAAGTGTGACACACTTTCGAGGTGTGCCACACTTGCATCTCCCCATCCGCCTCCTAGCCTACGGCAGCAACTACCCGCGCATGTACCCATTCTGCCTTCCGAAGGCTGTTTCCCGAAAAATATTTCCCCTGCTCGTCGCCCTGCTTGCCGCTTTTCCGTCTCTGCTGCGGGGGCAGTCTGATACCTCAGTGGCGGCTTATGTCCACATTGACACCATCCTGATTGAAGGCAACCGCCGCACCAACCGCTCGCTCCTGCTGCGCGAATTGGATTTTTCCATTGGCGACTCTATACCGCTCGCGGGCTTGTCGGCTCGGCTCGAGATCAACAAACTTCGCCTACTCAACCTCGAACTGTTCACTGTCGCCGATTTCAACGTAGCCGAGTGGCGGCCCGGCAATCACCTCGTGCTGCGCTTGCGGCTCACGGAGACGTGGTTTCTGCTGCCAGTGCCGTTGTTCGAGTTGGCCGACCGAAATTTTAACGTGTGGTGGAAGGAGTTTGGGGGTTCGCTCCGCCGGGTAAATTACGGCATTGACCTGACACACAACAACTTGACGGGCAATGCCGATGCGCTAAAAGCCAAAGCCCAGTTTGGGTACAACAACCGATTTGAGGTGTCGTACCGTCTGCCGCCGCTCAACCACCAGCAGACGCTGCGGCTGCGCGGTGCGGTGTCGTACAGCCGTACCCACGAGGTGGCGGTGACCACCGAGGGCAGTACACTGAAATTTCGCCGCGACCCGGACGCTTGGCAGATAGAGCAGTTTTTTGCCTACGCAGTGCTGGCTTGGCGGCCCAAGCTGCTCACGAGTCACCATTTTAGCCTCGAATACCGCGACAGCCGCGCTTCCGATTCGGTAGCGGTGATCCTGAACCCCGATTTTTTCCTGCGCAGCCGTGTTCGTCAGCGGCATGCCAGCGTGGTGTACAATTTCACCGCCGACCACCGCGACATCCGCCCATACCCGCTCAATGGCTGGCTCGCGGTGATTGATTTTCGGCACAACGGCCTGCTGCCCACCGACAACCTGTGGCTCACCCGGCTGTTTGCGGAGTACAGTCGTTATACTTCCTTCGGGAAAAGATGGAGCGTAGAGACCGGGCTGAAGGGCCGCACCAGCCTGCCCCGCCGCAAGCCACCGTATTTCAACAACCAAGCACTGGGTTATTTTGGCAATTTCGTACGCGGCTACGAGTACTACGTTGCTGATGGGCTGGACTTCGGTATCCTGAAAACTTCGCTGCATTTCGAGGTGTTCAACCGCGAGATCAACATCGGCAACTGGATGCCTTTCAAGGCGTTCAAGGTACTGCCCCTGAAGGTTTACCTCGCGTTCAACAACGACTTGGGTTATGCCAACGACCCGCACTACGCAGCCAATAGCCCGCTCTCCAATCGCCTACTCTACGGCTACGGCTGGGGGCTGGACATCGTGGCTTGGTACAACAAAACCATCCGCCTCGAATACAGCCGTACCGACTTGGGGCAAAGTGGGTTTTACATCAATATCAATGCTGGGTTTTAAATCGTCGTTAGGCCTCTAAGTACTACGACGTACTACGACACAAATGCCTCGCAAAGGCGCAGAGGCGCAAAGTTTTGATGCCGAATGCTTTGAGCCTCTAAGCCTTGGCAAGATAACCTAAACTAATTTTGGCAATGACAAAAATGACCGATCTGTTGATCATCGGCGGCGGCCCCATCGGTTTGGCCTGTGGGCTGGAAGCCCAAAAAGCCGGGTTGGATTACTTGATTTTAGAAAAAGGTGCGCTGGTCAATTCGCTCTACCACTACCCAGCCAACATGACCTTTTTCTCTACCTCCGATCGGTTAGAAATCGGGGAGATACCCTTCGTTTCCAACAACGCCAAGCCCACTCGTTCCGAAGCACTGGAGTACTACCGCAGGGTGGCTGAGTCGCGCCAATTGCGGCTGCATCTGTACGAGGATGTGTTGAGTGTAAAGCAGCAAGATGCTGGTTTTCAAATACTTACTACTAAAAACACCTACCACGCCCAGCACCTGGTGCTGGCGACGGGTTTCTACGACGAGCCGGTTCGGCTGGGCATAGAAGGCGAAAACCTGCCCAAAGTGACCCACTACTACGGCGAGCCACACGCCTACTACCGGCAAAAAGTGGTGGTGGTGGGTGCCAACAACTCAGCGGTGGATGCTGCGCTTGAAACTTGGCGGAAAGGTGCCGAAGTGACCATGATCGTGCGGGGGAATGATATCGGTGAGCGGGTGAAATACTGGGCGCGGCCCGACATCGTGAACCGCATCAAGGAAGGGTCCATTCGGGCGTTTTTCCATGCCGAACTTCGTGCTGTCCGTCCGTTAGAGGTGGACATCCAGACACCGGATGGTTTGGTTACGCTTCCCAATGACTTCGTGATCGCTGCTACGGGCTACCAGCCCAACTTCGATATGCTGCAAAAATTAGGTGTGGAATTGAGCGCGGACGGCAATTTTTACCCCACCTACGACCCGCTCACGCAAG
>JAYSUY010000079.1:0-6528 GCA_043718855.1 Saprospiraceae bacterium
CATTCAACACTTACCACTACCACCACGCTTACCGTTGCACAACAGTTTTCCCCTGATACAAGGCTGCGCCGCGCTCGTCGCGCAAAGTGAACCAGTACACGCCTGTCGGCCAGCGACTTACATCGAAGGAGACTTGACCGCCCTTGTCCCGCAGCACAAGTTGTTGGGTCAAGCCGCCCGTTGCGCTGCGCACTTCCAGCGCAAGCGTCGCGTCAGGTCGCTCCGGGCATTCCACATACACCCGCTCGGCGGCGGGGTTGGGGAACAAGCGAAGCGGTGATGCGGCCACCGGGTTGGCTGTCGGTACGCCCCCGCCTATTTTCCAGACAAAATTATCGAGGTTCACACCGGGAAACGGAGCCGTCCTGTCTTGGCCGAGGAGCCAAAGGTTGCCCATGTCGTCCTTTGCGAGCGAGCGCATCGCGTGTACTTTGGCCTGCGAAAAGAGCAGCCAGTTGGTCGTGCCCTGCCCGTTCATGCTCAGTGCGAAGCCTTGGTCTTCGGAGCTGCCAAGCGGCATCTTCTCCCACTCGTAGCCACCGAAAATGTAGTCGCCGTTCGAGATGCGGGCACCGAGCAAGTTGTCCCTTTGGCCGCTGAGGTCAGGGTGCAGTTTTTTGAAAACGATGTTCCCCTGCGCATCCAACTTGACTACAGCCAGGCCGAATTCGGTGGGGTTGAGGTATTCGCCCGCCAGCACGGTGTGGTCGCCGTCGGCAAAGCCCGTGTTGACGTAGAGGTGTATGGCCTCGTTCTCGAAAGTGCGGTTCCAGGCAAAGTTGCCGTTCGCGTCGTAGCATCCGGCGAAGCCGTTGTAGGTGTTTTGGCCGCCATTTCCATACAGCACCACCCGGTCGTTGCCGAGCGGTATCAGGCCGAACTCGTCGCCAAAACTGGGCACGTTCGGCATTCCTTTCAGCCATTTGGTGCCGCCGGTGGGCGTGTAGCAATTGACCTGATAGCCCTGCGAAAAGTCAACTACCGCCACCACGATGCACCCGTTGGGCAGCACGGCGAGGGCGTTGTTGTAAAAATCGGGGAATTGGGAGGAGATGAACCTGCTCCAAAGCACGGTGCCGGTCTCGCTCAGCGACACTGTGCGCACGCCCGGCTGCGGGATGTCTGAGTTGGCAAACGCCAGCGCGAAGCCTTTGCCGGGTATGCGGCGGATGGCAAAAAAGTAATCGTCCCGCAAGTACGGGTGGGCGTAGGAGAATTTGCCCAGCACCGTGCCGTCGGGGCTGTGGTGCGATAGGCCGTAGCCGACGCTGTCCAAGCGCCCCAGCCAGAACGTGCCGTCCGCTTCGGCTTCCACAAAAAGCGAGGTCGCTGTGCGGGCAATTTCCTTTTTGTCCAGCACCGTGCCGGTGGGCGAAAGGTGGTAGAGCAGCACATGGCCCAGGGAGTTGGGGATGGTGTCGGAGTAGCCCGACACGACTGAGACGCTGCCGTCGGGCCGCATCATCACCTTGTAGGGGTAGTCCCAATGCGGGGTGCCGAAGTGAAATTCGTGGCTGATCTGGGCGGAAAGAGTGGCCGCGAAGGAAAGGAGGAAGGGGAGGAGGAAGGAAAAGTGTTTCATAGTGCGCAGGTTAAGTTGGGCGAAGATACCTGTCATAATTTCGCCCAACCCAAAAAAGCGGGACAGCAGCTGACCAGCCGCTGTCCCGCTTTCTGTATAGTGCCGAAAGTTTCTCGCATTCCCTCAATGCACCTGCAAACTGCCGCTGCTCACTGGCACTCCCTGATCCGTGATCTGGAAGAAATAACTGCCGTTTAGCACGCCGTTCCGCTCGATTTTGCACTGATTTCCTTCAAAAACTTGCACCTGCACCGCACGGCCCTGCGCGTCGTAGAGGCGCAGCAAACCGTCGCGCATCTCGTGGCCCTTCACTTCCAGCACCGCTTGGTCTTGGAACGGGTTGGGGCGTACTTCCACCCCAACTTGCGGGAAGCGGGGGTTGTAGGTAGAGGACACCACGTAGGGCGCACCGATGGTATGGAAGGCCGTATTGGTCACCACTGCATCGTTGAAGTCGAAGTAGATGGAGGCTTTATTCTCGATAACTGTACCGAGGGGCAAGTCTGATTTTTGCGCGATGCGGAATTTGACAAAACCATGCGAAGCAGCCTCGTTCACGTTGCTGTCGGGCAGCGCGATGGGGCTGAAAACAAAGCGCAGGATGCCGCCTTGACGCACTTCTAAGCGGTACGAGTGGCTGGACGCGCCTGCTTCGAGGGTGGCCCAGTCGAGCAGCGGCGAGAGCGTGTCGGCTATCACGACGGTAAATGCCGTGTCCGTGCCTGTGTTCTGGAAGCGGATTTTGTACTCCAAGTCGGTGTTCTCCCTGATGATGTGGTTCGGGCCGTAGCCGGTGGGCGTGGCGGTCTTGTCGTTAGGGTCATAGGAGCCGACCACCTCGCTGCAATCGATGTCGTGGTAGATCGGGTCATCGTTCATGGCGAAGGCATTGACCAAGCCGGGCGTGTTGAGGCCGCCGCAGGTTTCGGCGAAAGCCGAAGGATGGTCGTTCTCCGGGTAGCCCGTAACCTGTTCCGCTTCGATGCGCCAAGTGGCCCCGTTGGCGGGCATTTTGACGAAAGTCGCCTCGCCTTTTTTGAGGTTGAATTTGCCCGATGTGCGCATGATGATGTCTTCCACGACGATAAAATCCAGCATTTCGATCATGTCCTGCTGGCCTGTGTTGCGCACTTCCAAGCGCACGGAGTCGCCTTCGCAGATGGCTCGGGCCTCCACTTTTGGCCCATTCCAAGCGGCACCGCCGCAGGGGTCGTGGGGGAAAATGGTGGCTTCGGCACAGAGTGTTTGACCCAGCACGGCATTGCAACTCACTTTGGTGGTCACCAAAAATGACCCGCAGGTGAAGCGCGGCACATCACCCAATGAGAAGGTGTACAGGTTGCCTACGTTGGTGTAGGGCAAACCCGTGCTCAGCACCAAAAGCAGCGAATCGAACTCGACCGTGATGAACGCGCCTGGGGCGGTCTGGAAACCGAGGTTGCAGTAACTGATCTGGAAGTGGTTGTTTTCAAAACAACGGCGCAAGATTGTATTGCCGAGATTGACCTGCATCAGCGGGCACTGCGCTTCGGAGTACAGGCCAAAATCCATCGTGTGGGCGGTCGGCAATGTGTCAGCGGATATTTCCAGCACGGTGGGGCAAGCGGTGTACAGGCCGTTGGGCAGTTCGAGGCGCACGACGACCATCGAGTCGGTGGCGTTCACTTCCAGCGGGTAGGCGTAGGTGCCGTCAGCAGCAGGGGCGACGACCACGCGCTGGTTGCTGGGCAGTTTGGTGACGGAGATGTTGAACGCGCTGACCCCGATCTCGGTCGCATCCACTTCGCAGTTCTGGATGGAATCAAGAAAAACTTTACCGCTGATGTCGAAGATGCGGGTTGTGGGGAACACGAGTACTTGTTTGCAATTGCCGAACGGGATACCGCTCAGCACCAAGTTCCACTCCCGGGTAAACCAACTTTGACCGTTGGCCGAAGGGGTGTAGGTAACAGCGTAGGTGGTGTCGGCAGGCTGACAAGTGCCGTCAAAAGTAGGCGCACCGTAGGCATTGAACAAAGACCAATCATTGTTCTCAAAAGCGGGCAGTAATGTTTGTATGCCTTGCTCGTAGGTGAGTACCTGCGCAGCAGGACAGCCTGTGGTGCAGCCGCTGCCTGCGCCAATGCAGTAGTTGGCCAAGTCGCGCACCAGCACATTGGTCTGGCAGGAGGCGGTGTTGCCGATGGCATCGGTGGCCGTCACGGTCAGGAGGTTCACGCCCAAGTCGTCGCAGTCGTAGGTCACGGAAGTCTGGTTGTTGGCCAGTTGGAGGGTGACCTGGGCAGGGTCAGAGCAAGCATCGGTAGCGCTGATTTGCAGGTTGGCTACGGTCAGCGATACCTGGCCGTTGGCGGCGAGGTTGGCGGTCGTCAGGCCAGAGCAATTCAGTTTGGGCGGTGCCTTGTCCTCCACTTTAATGGTTCCCCAGCACTTGTTGCCGGACGAAGGCACCGTGACGCGTACTTGGTAGGTCTTCCCTACATCGGTTTTGTCGAAATTGGGCGCTACCCAGGGGCCATTGCCGAACGGGGACACTTTGTCCACGTCTAAGATGGCATCAGGGCAGATGCAAGGGGAATCAAGCACGTCGTCAACCACCAGTATGGCGGTGCAGTTTTCGTCCAAGGCGACGAACACTAGGTCGTTGCAAATAAGGGCCTGCGCGAACATTCGACCCCCGCAACCGAGGGCGAGGAACAGAAAAAGTAAAAACCGATTCTTCTCCATGAGATGAAAAATTTAGTTGGTAGTGAAAAAATCAACGCCCTCTGGAAGTCCGTGGCATGAGCAAGGCGGGGAAACACTCGTGTCACGATCAAACATCAGCGTTACGGGGACAAAAGTGAGCCGCCGCACCCCCGCCAACAAATACAATTTCCTACTTTTGTAGAGCCTCTTTCCGACCGATATTTTTTAAAAAACTGAAAGTCAAAATTTTGGAAAAAACGAAAGGTACACGAGTAACCAAATTGGAGCAGACCATATCCGCCCTGAGCAAGACGGAAAGCCGACAATTCCGGCTTTTTTTGGAGTCCGCGCTCTTCAACACCCGCAGCGACGTGCTGCGGCTGTACGACTGGCTGCTCGGCCACCCGCTCGAGCCGCGCGAGCAGGCCTTCGCCCACGTCTACCCCGACGCGGCATTCGATGTGCAGAAAATGCGCCTCGTGATGACCTACTTACAGCAGTTGGCCGAGCGTTTTTTGGCTTACCAAGAATGGCAGAACACGCCCGGAGCCTACGAGAGCGACCTCGTACGGGCGGTGCGGCACCGGGGACTTGACGGGCATTTCGCAGAAGCCCTCAAAACGGCGAAGCACACGCTGGAGCGGCAGCCGCTGCGCAACAGCGAATACTACGGGCGGCTGGGCCTCGTACTCTGGGAGGAAGCCCGCTTCGAATCGGTGCGCGAACCCAGCGCAGTACGCTACTTGGAGCAACTTTCTGACAACGCCGACCTGATCTGGCTGACGCAAAAACTGCGCTACCTCTGCCTGCTCCGCGCGCAGCAAATCGTCTACAAATCCGACCATGCCCTGCGCTTTCGGGCTGAGGCCGAGGCTATGCTGCAACACACTGACCTACTGCGCACGCCCGCCGTTGCGGTATGGTACTACTGCCTGAAAATGCTGGAAGAACCCGAATCCACCGACTTTTTCAGTCGATTCAAGGAGCCGCTGCTGGCAGAAGACCAGTTGTTCGACACAGACGAGATACGCGACCTGCACCTCTTCGCCGTCAACTATTGCATCCGGCGGGCCAACGAGGGGCAGCGCAGTTTTTTCAACGACATCATGGATTTTTACAAAGACGGTCTGCGCAAGGGCTACCTGCTGGATCACGGCGTACTGTCGCGTTTCACCTACCACAACATTGTGGCGGCGGGGCTGCAAACCCGCGAGTTCGAGTGGGTAGAAGATTTCATCAGCCGCTACAAAAATGCGCTGGAGCGCACCCACCGCGACAGTTCGTACAGTTTCAACTTGGCGCGACTCGAATTTACCCGCAAGCGCTACGACGTGGTGCTGCCGCTGCTGCAAAACTCCAACTACTACGACCCGCTGCTCAGCCTGTCAGCCAAGGCCATGTCGCTCAAAATCTACTACGAAACTGCCGAGCACGACCTGCTGCACTCGCACTTGGAGGCCATGAAAAACTACATCCGCCGCAAATCCACGATCGGCTACCACCGCATTTACTACCTAAATTTGGTGAAATACACCCAAAAACTGGCCGCGCTGAACTGGTTGGACAAAAAAGAGGTGGAGCGGTTGCGGCAAAAAGTGGCCACCGAAACCGCGCTCACCGAACGCGAGTGGCTGCTGGAACAGTTGGACGGGCGGCGGTAGCACGGCTGTTTGCGTTATTTTGCACCTCGAAAAGTCTCCAGTCGCTCCGCTGGCATTCCGTATACACTCCACTTGGCGGCTGGGTTGGTGAACAACCGCAGTTACACGCCGCCCATCGTGTTTACTAATACGCGAATGATACAACTTATTCCCAAAGTTGTGCAAAAGCACTCTGCTTCAAGCTACTGAACTTTGTACTACTGTGAAAACTACTTTGCAATGTAAAGTTTATAGCCAAAAATGTATCATAAAAAAATACACTTACCTATCGTTTTTTCTGTTCTTTTTCTGTTGCTCGCCACATTTTCATTTTCGCAGAACGAGCAATTCAAGATGCGCCAGTTGGCCTGCGGATTAAGCCAACCCTGGGAAATTAAGTTTGGTCCAGATGGTTTTCTTTGGGCGACCGAAGCCTACAGTTACGAGATCACCCGCATTGACCCCGTCTCCGGGATAGCCACACTACTGGTTGATTTGAGCAGCAAAAAGAATTTTCCTAATTAGACTTGTTGCGGTGTTGTAAATCAATCATTTATGTTCTAAATAGAAGTTCCAGAGGCCAGCACAGACGCTCAGAATGTCGTCGTAGAGGTCAAA
>JAYSUY010000781.1:0-10241 GCA_043718855.1 Saprospiraceae bacterium
CGATTCATCGGAGGGTTAGTCATTTGCGTCACTCGTTTTTTGGCACTACCCCGTCAAGTTAACTCATCATTACTCAATAATGTAAACCTATTTTAGGCAGTGACACATCGCTCTTACACCGTCGCCTTCGTCATCTCACCGCCAAAGATATCCTCCGCGATGCGTAGGCCCAGCGGGACACCACCCACGAAGCGGGTAGGGTCAAAGTCACCAGCGCCGTCTCTGACAAAACCGTCGAACACCCAGTGTACGCCGAGGTACACGCGACTGATGCTGTTCTCCATGATCATCTGCCACAGGCCGTCTGGGAAATTGCGGGCGTGTTTCGGGCGCACGGTGCCTCTGTTGTCCACGTTTGCCCCATTGTATTCCTCAGAGACGAAATTCAGCCCGTCGAACAAATTGTCTGGGCCAGTGCCGCTCACCCCGTAAAACAGCCGCGTCATGTGCAGCGCAGCTGCTCCGAAGGTAGCGTGGCCCGAAGGGTAAGCTGGAAAGGGCGGCGTGAAATTCTTCTTGCCCGGCTCATTGGTCTTCGGCGCGCCCAGCGGCAGCCAGCCCGTATCGCAGTCGTTCGAGATGTTGTTTTTGCCCGGGCCATTGTGCCCCATCGAAGTATCGTGCTCGCGGATGCCCAGCACAGGCCGCCAGACATTGTACTTGTACTTGTCGACCCACGATAGGATGCCCGCGTCGGCCATCGCCACGTTCACCAGCGCGAACAGGCGGGCGTTCTCGTCTGGTCCATTGCCCTGGTTCTCAGCCACTCTTCGAATGATCTGGTTGTACAGGCGCGGGGGCGTACCGAGTTTCGAGGCCCCATCGTAGCCCCAGTAGATGCCGACCACCGTCTCGTCGATGTTGCGCTTGGGCATACCAGTGGGCATGGCACCCATCAGTTCCGGGGCGATTCCCTTGCCGCGCACCTCCTTCAGCGCGGCCATGTACTCCGGCGAGTCCATCGCCGGGGGCGCATCCAGACTGTGCCGGGCAGATACCGAGAAACACTTGGCATTTTCTCCAAAAAACGGCGCGTGGTAGGGCTGGCCGGGGTTGTCCGGGTCTTTGCGGTGGCCGCCCCGGTGGAGCGGCTCGGAGTAAGTCGCGCCCGTCACGCTGTTCACTTGGCTCGCATCGGGGTCGCTGGCGCGGTCGAGCAGGATCAGGTCGGCCACCGTCTCGCCGAAAGCAAGGCCCCGGCTAAGGGTCGGCTGCCCAGCGAACGGAGCCAAAAAGGCTTGGTACTTCTGGTTGAATACTGCTGCTTGGCTGGGGTGCAAGTGTGCAAGCGTACGGCGGGCTGCAGCGGCCACAGCCGCATCGGGCAGGGCCGATCCAGCGGTCGGTTTCACAGGAGCGGCAGGAAACGTAGTCGCCGTCAGGTACGGCGGCAGGTTGGCCGGGTTGCCCCTTGCTCCTGCGTAGGCTTCGTACATCGCCAAGTGTACAATCGCCAGAGCGCGAGCACTGAGCGGCGGGCCGAGCGCGCCCGCGTCTTGTCCGTTGGTGTGGCTGTCTCGGTTGGCGTCCAGCGCCACTTCGTTCCAAAAGAGGATGGGATCCATAGTTTTAAAAAAAAATTTAGAGGTGAATGTTGGTGGCCTTAGCGGTTGCTGCAAATGTGCGCCCGCTTTGCCATATGTCACCCTAAACCTTCGTTTACCCACAGAGTTCCTCACCTCCACGAATACACCACATTCACCTCTCCGCTTGCCCCGAAGTTGCTCGTCACGCCCTGCGTCACCGGCAAATCAAAGCCAAAGCCCAGTTTCAGTTGGCTGTTGAGCAACTGCACCTGCTCGCCAAAAAACAGCCCCGCCTCAAAGTGCAAGGCCGCGCCCAAGCGTTCGCCCAAGCCCAAGTTCACACCTGCGCCAGCCCATACCAACTCGCTCACCTGCGCTCGCGCATTCAAGTCGAGGTTGATCGGCGCGTTGGGTGCATACTTCAGCCACAGCGACGGCTCAATGAACGAAGTCTCGTTGCCCAGCCAACTCGCGCTCCAGTAGCCGCCCGCCACTGCAAAAATATGCGGCACCCGGCGCAGCCGAACATTTCCCGATTCCGTAGCATAAGTTGTCTGAAAACCAAACGTTTGTGGCACCGACAGCCCCGTATACCAGCGGTCAGCATGGTGGTAAAACACACCCGCGCCGAAGTCAGGGCGGATCACCCGTTGATCGGTCTGAGGTGCTGTGGTCGGGTCCGGGAACTCGATTTCACTCAGCCGCGCGCGATACTGCACCGCCCCGCCCTGCAAGCCGATGGTGAGCGAGTGCGCCATGCGTCGACCCACCCGCAGCCGGTAGGCGTAGCGGCCATACACGCCCGTCTGCCCGATTTTGCCCGTCTGGTCGTTCAGCGCGTGGCCACCCCACACACTGTTGCGGTCCTCGTCCACCCACTCCCAGTTGAGTGCCTGAGTGCGTGGCGACTCTGCCAAGCCCCACCACTGTGTGCGCCAAGTACCGCTCAGCGTCATCGTGCGGTTGTTCAGCAGATAATTGTTGGATATCGCTGCCGGGTTGAGCACCGCCCACGAGTCGCGGTACAGCGAAAAAAGCGGTGTTTGCTGCGCAGAAAGCAGCACGGCTTGAATACTGGCGAGGAGAAAGAAGATGAAGTTTTTCATGTTGAAAATGTGTTGGTTAATTACGTTCCAGCAAATGCACCACCCCCTTCAGCACATCGCCCAGCGGCTGGCCCGCTTCATACACCCGGAGGTGGTAGTAGTACGCCCCCTGCGGCAACCTTTTTCCGTTGAAATCGCCTGTCCAGAGAGCCTCCTTGCCGTAATCTTTGGAGGAAAAAACGAGGTCGCCCCAGCGATTGAACATCGAAATCTCTAAGCGTAGGTCGCTGATGCCTTTGATGGTTAACTTCCCGTTCTCGCCTGGGTCGTCCAAGATCAAGCCCTCCGGCACCTTCGGCAAATTCAGTACCTCGATGGTCACCGTCGCCGTATCGCAGTCGAAGCCGCAGGCGGAGGCCGACTCAGGGCAAACCGCGTACTGAAAAGTCACCGTACCTCGATAGCCCTCGTCCACCTTGTAGCGGAAGCGGCGGCCTGCAGCCAAATACTCCAGCGTACCCACCGCCGGGCTATTCAATTGATAAACAATTGTATCTGGCAAGCCGATGAGGTTGTCGTTCAGCAACACCTCCATCACTGCCACGTCCGAGGCGCGTTGCAGCGTATAGCGGTCGTCGCGGGCGAGCGGGGCCACTTCCAGAAAATACGTCACCGTGTCGGCAGCCGCATTGGGGCAACCGGGCAGGTCAACTTTCCACACAAATCGGTTCGGCCCAGGCACGAGGTTGCGGGCCGATGTCAGCGTCAGGGCCGGGTTGTCCACCTTCGCCGTACCCAGCGACACCCAAGCAGCAGTGCCAGATGGCAGCGTGTTGGATCTCAGCACCACCACTCCAGTGCTGCAAATTAGGGTGTCGTTGCCAGCCGACAGTGCGCCCGGCGCGAGGCTCGTCACCGTCACCGGCGCACCGCCCACCAACTTGCTGCGGCAGCCAGCCGAGTCACGCAGCACGAAATATTCGCCCGAAAAAGCACTGGATGTGGGCGTGATGCTGAGGGCTGTTTTTGCAGAAATTGCGCTGTCGCCATTCGGAAAATACCAGACGTAGCGCACCACAGGGTGGGGAAACAGATCATCCGCTTCGAGCACAAATGGCTGGTTGCCACAAACTTGCGATGGAGCCAGCACCGCGTACACAGGCAGTGACTTGCAGCCGCCCCCCCCGCCGCCACTCCCGGCGGCTACTGTAGCCGAAGCCATGCGGGTGCATCCATTGGCATCCGTGACGGTGGCCGTGTAGGTGCCGGGAGCGAGATTGGTGATACTGGCAGTGGTCGCTCCGTTGCTCCACAGCAAGTTGAGGGTAGGGGTGCCGCCGCCCGCTGTCGCGGTGGCAGAGCCGTCTTTTTTATTGGCCGCCGTCTCGTCGGTTTTGGAAATGCCGAGTGTGAGCGCGGGTGGCTGGGCGATGGTGACGGTTTGCGAAGCCGTGCAGCCAGCCGCGTCGGTGACGATGACCGTGTAGGTGGCGGCTGCGAGCACAGTCGCGGTTTTCCCCGTCTGGCCGTTGCTCCACAGGTAGTTGTACGGCGTGGTGCCACCTGCTGGGTTGGCCGTAGCGGTGCCGTTGACGAGGCCGTTGCACGCCACATCCGTTTTAGAAATGCCGACCGATACGCCTGCGCAGCCGAAGGCGGCGATGCTGGCCGAAGCCGTGCGCGTGCAGCCGTTGGCATCGGTGACGGTGGCGGTGTAGGTGCCGGGAGCAAGGTTGCTGATGGTTAGGGTGGTTGCGCCGTTGCTCCACAGCAAGTTGAGCGTAGGGGTGCCGCCGCCCGTCGTTGCGGTGGCCGTGCCGTTGTTGGCGGTCACTGCCGTCTCGTCGGTTTTGGAAACGCTGAGCGTGAGCGCGGGTGGCTGGGCGATGCTGACGGTTTGCGAAGCGGTACAGCCAGTCGCGTCGGTGACGGTGACGGTGTAGGTGGCGGCTGCGAGCGCGGTGGCGGTTTTTCCCGTCTGGCCATTGCTCCACAGGTAGTTGTAAGGCGTGTTGCCACCTGTGGGGTTGGCAGTAGCCGTGCCGTTGGCGAGGCCGCTGCACGTCGCGTCGGTTTTGGAAATGCCTACCGATACGCCCCCGCAGCCGAAGGCGGCGATGCTGGCCGAGGCTGTGCGGGTGCATCCATTGGCATCCGTGAGCGTGACAGTGTAGGTGCCGGGGGCGAGATTGGTGATGCTGGCAGTGGTCGCTCCGTTGCTCCACAGCAGGTTGAGTGTGGGTGTGCCGCCGCCCGCTGTTGCGATGGCCGTGCCGTTGTTGGCGTTCACCGCCGTCTCGTCGGTTTTGGAAACGCTGAGCGTGAGCGCGGGTGGCTGGGCGATGGTGACGGTTTGCGAAGCGGTGCAGCCAGCCGCGTCGGTGGCGGTGACGGTGTAGGTGGCGGGCGGAAGCCCGGCGAGGTTTTGCCCCGATGCCCCGTTGCTCCAAGTGTATGAAAATGAAGGTGTTCCGCCAGTGGCCGATGCGCTGGCTGTGCCGTTGGCAGCTCCGTTGCACGTCACGTTGCTGCTGGTGACACTGAGGCTGATGGCGCTGGGTTGGCTGATGTTGGTGCCATCAACGGCGGTGCAACCGGCGGCATCGGTGACGGTGGCGGTGTAGGCACCTGGGGCAAGGTTGCCGATGCTGGCTGTGGTGGCCCCGGTATTCCATAAAAAAAGGTAGCCCGATGTGCCGCTGGGCGTGGCGGTAGCGGTGCCGTTGGTGAGGCCGAAACAGGTGATGTTGGTGCTGGTGACGTTGAGGTTCAGCCCGGCACACTGGAAGGGGCTGATGGACACTAAGTCGCTGATACTGCACCCGTTGGCATCGGTGACGGTGACGGTGTACAAACCAGGGGCGAGGCCACTGATGGCCGGGGTAGTGGCCCCGTTGCTCCACAGGTAGAGCAAGGTGGGGGTGCCGCCTCCTGCGGTGGCCGTTGCGGTGCCGTCGTTGGCGTTCGCAGCGGTCTCGTCGGTGCTGCTGAGGCTGAGCGTGAGGGCGGTGGGCTGACTGACGGAGGCCGAGCGGGTGACAGTGCATCCGTTGGCATCGGTGACGGTTATGGTGTAAGTGGCGGCTGCGAGGTTGGTGGCCGTTGGGGTGGTTTGGCCGTTGCTCCACAGGTAGTTGTAACCGGGTAGGCCGCCCGCTGGGGCGGCTGTTGCGGTGCCGTTGTTTCCCCCAAAACAAGATACACCAGTGGTGCTGACGCTGACGCTGAGCGCAGTCGGTTGGCCTACGCTGCCTGTGGCTGTGGCGGTGCAACTGGCTGCATCTGTGGCGGTTACGGTGTACACGCCAGCGGGTATATTGACGAGCATGGGGGAGCCGGAGCCGGTGTTCCAGAGGTAGGTGTACCCGGCTTGGCCGCCAGAGGCTGTGGCTATAGCCGAGCCAGTGCTTTCGCCAAAACACTCGACTGGCGTGGTGCTGACGCTGACGCTTAAAGCAGGCGGTTGACCTACGGTGCCGCTTGCTATAGCGGTGCAGCCGACAAAATCGCTGACGGTGACGGTGTAGGTGGCGGCGGCGAGCGAGGTGGCTGTTTGGGTGGTTTGGCCGTTGCTCCAGAGGTAGGTGTAGCCGGGGCCGCCGGGTGTTCCGCCCGTTGGGCTGGCTGTTGCGGTGCCATTGTTTCCCCCAAAACAAGTGACGGCGGTGGTGCTGACGGTGGCACTGAGCGTGGTGGGCTGGCTCACGGTGCCCGTGCGGACAATGGTGCAGCCGTTCAGGTCGCTGACGGTGACGGTGTAGGTAGCGGCTGTGAGATTGATGGCGGTTTGGGCCGTTTGGCCGTTGTTCCACAGGTAGTTGTAGGGTGTGGTGCCGCCCGTTGGGTTGGCGGTTGCGGTGCCATTGTTTCCGCCAAAACAGGTGACGGGCGTGGTGCCGACCGTGCCAGCGAGCGCGGCGGAAGGCTGGGTGACGGTGCCGCTCGCGGTAGCGGTGCAGCCTGCCGCATCGGTGACGATGACGGTGTAAGTGTTGGCGATGAGGCTGATGGCGGTTTGGCTGGTTTGGCTGTTGCTCCACAGGTAGGTGTAGCCAGCAGCACCGGTGGTGCCGCCGGTGGCAGTGGCGGTTGCGGTGCCGTTATTTCCGCCAAAACACGATACCGGGGTGGTGCCGACGCTGACGCTGAGCAGGGTGGGCTGGCTGATGGTGGCAGTTTCGGAGTTGGTGCAGCCCGCTGCATCGGTGACGGTGACGGTGTAGGTGGCCGCCGTGAGGTTGTTGATGGTGGTTGTGGTGGCCATGTTGCTCCAGAGGAAAGTCGGCGGAACGAGTGGCGAAAACCCTGTAGCAGAGGCGGTTGCGGAGCCGTTCATGCCGCCGAAACAACTCACGTTGTTGTTGATGGTGATGTTGGCGTTCAGGTTAGCGCAGTCGAGTGCGCTGAAGCAGGTGGAAAAAACGGAGGTGTTGTTGGCCGCTTGGGTGCTGGTGGCGGTGATTGGTGTGCCTCCGGTGATTTGCCCGGTGCTGAGGTTGAGTTGCCAGATTCCGTTGGCCGGTGTGGTGACGGTGCCGAGTGGGGTTTTGCCCTGACAGGGTGCGGCGGTGCAGCCGGTGGTGCTGTGCGAAAAAACTTCGATGACCCGCCCAGCGGCGGCGGTGCCGCGTATGCGCTGCGTGTTGGCGGCAGTGATGACTGGGGCCGCTGGTCCGCCCGAACGGGTGATGCCACCACCGAGGTTGCAGTAAATCGAGTTGTCGGAAATGAACACCGTGCCACCCGCGATGTTGATGCCCACACCGCTGCTGTTGGCGATGGTGTTGTCGGTGATGATGCCGCTGGTGGGCACACTGGCAATGTTGATGCCTTGTCCGCTATGGCCCGATGCGCCGCCAGCAGCAGTGAGGCCGATGATGTTGTCGCTGATGGTGAAAGTGTTGACGACGGTAGCAGTGCTGATACCTATGCGGTTGTTGGTCAGTCGGTTATCAGTGAGGTCGCAGCTATTTCCGGTGTTGATGGCGATGCCCGTGCCGCCGCCCGCCGTACCGTTGAAATCGCGGATGTGGAGGCCCCGGATGGTGACATTGCCGCCCGCGGCTGCGATGGTGAGGCCATTGGCGCTGGCGGCTGCGGCGCTACCATCGATGATGACCGTGCCAGTGGGCTGGGTGAGTCCGTCAATGAGGGCGTTGGCTTTAGTGATGTTGGGCAGGGGGGCTGCCGCAGTGGGCGAGATGACCGTAGCACCGGGCAGGTTGAACTCGATGGTGGTGAGTACGGGGGTGCTGTTGATGCAGGCGATGGCCCAGTTGAGCGATCCGTTGCCAGCGTTGGTGTTGTTGATGACGGTGACAGGGTTGGCTGGCGGGCACTGGGCGTGGAGGCTTTTTTTCGGAAAAAAACCGAGCAGCAGGGTGAGCAACAGAAGTCTGAGCATGATTGCTTCGCGTTGGTTGGGTGATTGTTTACGTCAAATGTGTGGCACACTTTCAAAGTGTGCCACACATCACTTGTGGTTTTTCAAACGGGCTGACTTACCTCACGTTCAAATCCACCAGCCGGTAGCCCTTGTCGCTCAGGTCGTCCCACTTCGATTTGAAGGAGTTCCAGTTGCTCTGCCAGAGGTAGTAGCCGCCGCTGCCCGCGCGATAAACGCCAGAGTAGTAAGTGTTTCCGCCGTCAGTGCAGATGCTCATGTCCACAAGCCGCATACCCTGGCCACCCATCTCTTTCCACTTGTCGGTGAACGCGCTCCAAGAAGTGTAGTGAAAAAGTGCGTAGCCATCGCTGCCGCTGCGCCACACTCCGGCGTACTTGATGCTGCCGCCGTCTTTGTACACCTCAATGTCGATCAGTCGGAAATTCTTCCCGGCCAATTCGCTCCACTTGGCGTTGAAATCGGCTTGGCTCATGCCAGCGAACAGGTAGTACCCGTCGTTGCCCTCGCCATACACCCCGGCAAATTTGGTTTGGCCGCCATCGCTGTACACTTCCAGATCAATCAGGCGGTAGCCAGTTTTGGAGAGGTTGTCCCACTCAGCGGTGAAAGCGGCCCAAGTGGTACCAGTTTGCAGGAAGGATTTTCCTGCGCCAGCCCCCCACACGCCAGAGTACCGGAGGCTGGCACCGCTGCCCGTCACGTCCAAGTCAGCGAGGCGGAGACCCTGGGTTTTGAGGGTGTTGTCCTTGCTCACCATGCTGGCCTTGTCCACGCCCGACCAAAGGTAGTGGTTGTCGGTGCCAGCACGCCACACAGCGGTGTACTTGTTGGTGTTGCCAAACTGCGGCTTGTCGTTGCCGGGCCAGATGAACGAGCGTTTGCCTTCAAAGCCAGGTATGGCCAAGCCGTTCAGTTTCACCCAGTTGGCATTGCCGCTGAGGTTGGGCAGACTGGTTTTTTCGATGGTGTAGCCCATGTTGAAGATGAGCGGGCGGAAGTGACCAGTCTCAGGGTCGGTTTCTTTCAGCACATGCACGTGGAGGTGTGGGCCGGTCGAGTTGCCCGAGTTGCCAGCGTAGCCGAGGAAGTCGCCTTCCTTCACCGTCGCCCCTTCGTTGAGCAGCGCATCGTTGAGCGAGCCTTTCTGCATGTGGGCGTAGAGTGCGATCATATCGCCGTGCCGCAGCAGGAAGAAGTTGCCACCGCCGCCAGCAGCCTTTTCGCCCGGCTTGGGGTTGTTCGGCACGTTGTTGTCGAACTTGACCACCTTGCCATCGGCCATGGCGTAGATCGGCTTGCCCCAGATGCGGTAGTCCTAGTTGGCGTTGCCGCTTTTGCCGGGCAAGAGCGAACTCCAGGCACCGTCGTCATAGCCCTGTACACCCATGTCGTAGGCAAATACCTGCCCGCCGCCGCCGTGCGTGCTGGCACTTTCCCACACTTCGTTGGGATCAAGGTCGTAAGCGCGGAAGGGCAGGCTGAAACTTTTGGTGGCTGCTTTCAGTGCCTTCGTGACCACCACAGGCGCAGCGAAGTTTTTGAAATACAGTTTGAGGGTGATCTGTGCGGGGATGGGCGCGTCCATGTACAGCACATCGCCGGCCTCGTGGTAGTCGCGGCCGTTTTGCCACTGCGCCCACACGTTCGGGTTGAACGGGTCTTTCACCAGAGCGATTTCTTTCGATTTGGCAGCGCCGCCCTGCGTGTACTCGAAGCGCACTTTCGTCCAGTCAATGGCGGCGGCTTCCTTGTTTTTTACCCAAATGCTGATCGAAACTTGGGCTTTGTTCTGCTGGGTGCTGTTCCAAGCCGCCACCGGGTGGTACAGGATGGAAGTACCGTCCAACTGATCGAAAGTCACATCCACGCTGGGTACGCCGCTTTCGGCATTGAATTTTTCGAAGACTTTGATTTTCGGTTCCTTCAGTTTGATCACGTCGCCGAGATCGTCAGTGTGCAAGTGCAACTCGCGCTGCTGGGCCGAGACGAGCGCAGGGAGGAGAAATTGGAGGATTAAGGCCAAGCCAATGGCCCAGGCAGCGGTCGGTTTTTGGTGTTTCATGTTGAGTTTGAATTGCGAAGCGAACTTCATGGTTGAAAAAGTTTAGGTGAGAAAATTGAGTGCATCATGGTGTCGCAGCCCGCACGGTTGTTTGTGCTGTACGACTCCATGTGTCTCACCACTTTTTTGTGTACCCAGAGGGAGTTCGTTTTTTTTGCCTTACCCCGGCCCCTCAAAGCAAACGCATCAAAATCTGGAAG
>JAYSUY010000782.1:0-1315 GCA_043718855.1 Saprospiraceae bacterium
CGGAAAAAACCACTCCCCACCGACTCTGCACCACAGCGGTCGGTCGTTAGCGATCAGGTCGCGGGCAGCGGCTACGAAGAGCAGAAGGCCGAGGGTATAGAGCGCGGGTTTCGTCATTTTCGTCATGGTCGTCATTTTTAATCGCCGTAGCCATTTCACCCGCCAAAGTCTTGAGGGGGGAGGGAGCGAAGGAGGTCGTCGTTGAGGTCATTGTCGTGAGTGCCATATTTGTCGTAATTGGAGGTTCGACTTTGCCGTGATTGGAGGTTCGACTTCAAGTCGAACCTCCAATCTGGGAATAGCGAAGGAGGTCGTCGTTGAGGTCATTGTCGTGAGTGCCATATTGGAGGTTCGACTTGAAGTCGAACCTCCAATATGTGGCATAGCGACCCTCCTTCGCACTTCGTGCTATGGCGGGTAAAACGGAAAAATCACCCGAAACTCCCGCTCCAAGTCCGCTACGTCCTCCTTTTTTCGGGCAAAACCCAGCACGTACCCGCCGCCGCCCGCGCCACATATTTTTAGGCTAAAATTTTCTTGTTCAAGACTTTGTGTCCACACCTCGCGTACCGTAGGCGGTATCATGGGCGGCATTTGCTCCAACTGGAAAGCCGATACATGTCGGAGCGCAGGCCAGAATGTTTCCGGGTCGGCACTGAGCCAGCCGTGCAGCATGCCGTGGTGGGCAGGCAGCATTTCAGACTGCAAGGTTTCCCAAAAAGTGGCTTCGCTGGTTTTGGCCAAAAACCACTGCACCAGCGGTCCTGTCTGGCGGGGTAGGGTAGAGTCGATTAGGAACACCACGGGCGGCTCTGTCCAGGCTTGCGGTGCGGCCAAACTCACCTCGGTTTTGTTTTCAATCAGCACGGGCTGCGCCACATAACTCGTCAGCGGATCGATGCCCGAACTGTTGCCGTGAAAGAAACTTTCCATGCGGGCAAAGTTGGCTTTCAGCGCAGCCAAGTCCTCCGTTTTTTCGTGGCAGTAGCGGTCATAGATCGCTGCGCACAAGGCCCCCGAACTGCCCAGCCCGTAGCCCGTCGGGATGTTCGATTCGAGTACCAGCCCTCGGTCGAGGTCGTGCTGAAATGCTTGTACATCAAGCCCTTGTACGGAAGCCAGCGCCTCGCTTTCAGCAAATTCGAGCAGGCGTTTTTGCTTGCCGATCACAGTATCCGACCAGCCCCACCATCCGCTGAACGCTGGCACAGACACCGCCAGCGCAGGTGCGCCAGTGAGCAGGATGTGTTCGCCGAAAAGCAAGAGTTTGGCTGGGTAATGGCGCATGGGTTGTTTTGCTGCAAACGTAAAAAGG
>JAYSUY010000783.1:0-1313 GCA_043718855.1 Saprospiraceae bacterium
CGTTGTGTCGTTGTGGCGTTGTGTGAAACCAGCCCATCGAAGCGTTGTGTGAAATCATTGAAATCGCTTTTTTGCCATGAACGCCCACACTCAGCACTCCGCTCCCACAAACCAGCATCGCCTCTGGGCCACATTCGGTCTCGCCTGTTGCCTACTCGGTTACGCCTACTCGGTGTACGAGGTGCGCCACAGTTTGGCTGATGGGTTGCACGATGGATGGCGCTATCAAGACCTGAACTACAACTACTACCAACACTTCTACGCGCCGAACCGAGAGTTCGATTTTTTTCAAAAAACGTATCCCAGCAAAGTTCTGATTGTGGAAAATTCGGAGCCGCACGACATCCCGGATTTTGTGCGGCACCGGGGCATTGCGACCGCTTCCATCGACTCTATGCTCCGGGCAGCCCGACCGGGCGACACCCTGTTTTTCAGCACCCGCGATGGGCAACGGTTCGTGGAAGGCATGAAGCAGGAGTGGGACTGTGCGTGCCTGCAACCTGCACTGCGCTACCCGCGTGTAGTGGCGTGCAGGAAGAAGTGAGCGCTACTTTAGACGGCGCAGTTTTTTTGACAGGATTTACAGGATTAACAGGATAGGGGTCGGCTTGGCCGACCTCTGTGACGGAGCCCCCGTTAAAAAATCCTGTTGATCCTGTAAATCCTGTCAAAAAACATCCAATCGGGACCAGTTATGATCTCCAATTGAAAACCAGAGCCTCCCGAACAGCGCTGGATCACTGCCCCCGACCTCCTCTCCCGGTAGGCCCAATCGTGCCAGCGGGTGGGCGACCACCATCGCTGCCGGGCTGCTGCGCATCGGGCTGAGTGCTGGGATTTTCCTCCACATTGTCATCCATGAATCGCCATGAGATGCCAAACCGGATTCCGCCGAAGGGCTGCGGGTGGTAGGCCGTATGGTACAGCACAGATTTTTTATCCCACCAAGTACCGATGTTTTCATAGCGGAAAAAGAAGCGGAAGGTCTGCACTTTGAACGATGCGAACAGATCGAGCCAGATGAACGGCTGCTGCGAAAGCGCGTCTTGCAGGTGGAACTGGTTGGTGAGCGGCTGGTAGGCATCCGGGCTGAAAGCAGCGTTGGTGCGGAAGTCTGTGCCAGCATCAAAATATAGACGTTTTTTGAAAATTTTGCCCGAGTAGTACAGGCTGTTGCGGCTAAACCAAGTGGGCAGCCGCAGCACATCGGTACGACTTGTCTTCTGCAAAGCCACCGTGTTGTCGAGGTGAAAATGGCCGAGGCGAAAATTTCCCGTAGCCAAAAACTGCTGCACTTGCACCGCAGCGGTGGT
>JAYSUY010000784.1:0-3590 GCA_043718855.1 Saprospiraceae bacterium
CAACCAATCACCAGTCAACCAATCACCAATAAACATGATGACCCGCCTTTCCCGAATCCTCATTGGTTACATGGTGCTGGCGTTTTCGTGGTGGGCCTTCCACCTCTGGGCGCAAAACGAGCGGCTTTTCGCAGCGGAAAAACAACTGCTCGAAGTCCGCTTTGCACACGACAACCGAGGCCTCAACCTGACCCAGATGCAGGAGACTGCCGAGTACCAGCACATCCGGCGCGAGTGGCAGAAACGCCGCCGAATGGTCGTTTCCGAAGGGCTTTTTTTTGTACTCTGCTTGGCCTACGGGCTTTACAGCATCAACCGCAGTGCCAACCGCGAGGTGAAACTCGCCCGCCAGCGGCGCAACTTCCTGCTCAGCATCACTCATGAACTGAAGTCGCCCATCGCCGCGCTCCGCCTCGTGCTGGAAACCATCGGTAAGCACAACCTGCCCCGTGAGCAACTCAACACGGTGACTGCCAACGGCCTGAAAGATTCCGCCCGCCTCCAGCAACTCGTAGACGACTTGCTGCTTGCTGCCCGCCTCGACGACAACTGGCAGCCCCTGCCCGAGCCAGTAGACCTGGCCCTCGTCGTACGTAACTGCGCTGCCGGGCTGCGCGTCCGCTTTCCGCAGGCCGACATCCGTGCACAAGTACAAGAGAACCTGCCGCCTGTGCAAGCCGACAAAGCGGGCCTCACGGCCATTGTCCAGAATCTACTCGAAAATGCCATCAAATACTCTCCCGAGGGTTCGCCTGTGATGTTTGCTGCTGAGCATACTGGAGGCAAGTTCCGCATCCGGGTATCTGATCAGGGGCAGGGTATACCCGACAACGAGAAGCAGGCAGTGTTCGACAAATTTTACCGCCTCGGCAACGAAGAAACCCGCCAAACCACCGGCACTGGATTGGGGCTTTACATCGTGCAGCAGGTGGTGCGGGCGCACGGTGGCAGCATCCGGGTGAGCGACAACCAGCCGAAGGGTACTGTGTTCAACATTGAAATCTGACAACTGCTTAGGCTGCCGCAGCGCGGCGAAATCTTTGTAGCATTTGTTCCCAAATCTTCGGAGGAGGTACAGCGCACCGAAATGCGAGTGTTCCGGTGCGCTGCACCTCCACGAATATTTTTGGTCGTTTTTCTACAAAGATTTCGCCGCGCTGCGGCTGCCTAAGCAGTTGCGAAATCTGACTGACGACATGACAACTGAAGAAATGACCACCGCGCTTGCCCATTCCCTCACGCCCCGCTACGGCGCAGGCGAGGCCGGGTCCATCGCCCGCATCGTGGCGGAGGACGTTTTTTCTTTAAAAAAAAATCCGGATCGGGTATTGACAGAGGCCGAAGTCGGCCATTTTGAAAAAATCGAAAACCGCCTCCTGTTGGGCGAGCCGGTGCAGTATGTGCTCGGCGAGGCAGATTTTTTTGGGTTGAAATTCCGGGTCAGCCCAGCCGTGCTGATACCCAGGCAGGAGACCGAAGAGCTGGTGGCTTGGGTGCTGCAATACTTGAGGGCCTCGCGGTTGGAGCAACCTGTGCTACTCGATATCGGCCTCGGCTCCGGCTGTATCGGTATCACGCTGCAAAAAAACCTCTCCCGACTGCGGCTCTACGGTTTGGAAAAAAGCCGCACTGCGCTTGATGTGGCTACTGAAAATGCGAACCGGATTCTGACTCCCTCGCCCCTCACCCCTCGCCCCTCACTCCTGCACGGAGACATACTGAACCCTGTCGATTGGGAACAATTCCCCTTGTTCGACGTGGTGGTGAGCAACCCGCCCTACATCCCGCTGCGCGAAAAAAACGTGATGCCCGACCATGTGCTGGCCCACGAGCCAGGTCTGGCACTGTTCGTGGACGACGACGACCCACTGTTGTTTTACCGCACCATCGCTCAGTTTTGTCAGGAAAAACTACGCCCCGGCGGTGCCTTGTTTTTCGAGTGTAATGAGTTCAACGCTCAGCAGGTAGCGGATTTGCTGCGCGAGGCAGGGTTCGTAGCAGTAGAGTTGCGGAAGGATTTGGCCGGGGCCGAAAGGATGGTGAAGGCAGTGCTGGGCAATTCGTCGGGCGAATTAGAAGCGCCGGGCGAGTGAGGCACCGGGGCGTTTTCGCAAGCAAAGGGTTAAAATACTGGATAGGGCATACGCCAGCGCGGGTTGCAGCACTACATTTGTCCCCCTTTTTACAAAAACCCAGATGTGAAGTGGCTCCCGTGCTATAGCTGCGTACCAATGGGCGCGGTTCTGGCGTTTAGCCACAAACCTGTTTTTCTATCGCATAAAATGTACACCCTCATGTTCCGTGTTGCTGCTTTTTCTGTAGTGCTGTGCGGCTTTGCGGCCCTCATGGCACATCGTCCGGCGGAGCCAGTTTTTGGCAACCAACCCTTCCCGGTCAATTCCACCATAGCGCATTTTTTTCTGTCGGAGATGCGTGCTGCGCCTGGCAATTTTGGAGATTTCAAGGTGAACTCCGAACTGCTGCCCTCCGCCCTTTGCCCGCTGCCTTTCATCTCCGAACTCGGTTGGGCCGATTCTACGGGTACTGGCACGCCCCGCATCTTGTTGCTCAACTACAGTGCCTACGACAGCTCTTACGCCAACAAAATGCACCGCTTGGTGCAGCGTCAGATGCCAACCGCTGTCCTCACTGACTTCTGGGACGGCACGGCTGATGACCTGACGGCTGCACTATCGAGTCACGATATCGTTGTGATTGCCTATCCATCGGGCGGCAACGCCGCTACGCTCAAGGCCTACGGGAAAGCATTGGCCCAATATACCCGGCAGGGTGGGGCGGTCGTGATGACGGGTACGCACGAGTTCGGTATTTTGCAGCAATACGGGCTGTTCGATTTGGACTATGGGTACTTCTGTGCCGACCCATCTGTACATGAATCGGTTAGCGAAAGCCCAGTGTTCGTGGGTACCTCCGTTGATTTTACGCTCCGCAACTATGCCTATCCGCTGGACATTTCAGACCCCAACTTTGTGACCTTGGCTGATGTGCGCGGTTACCCTGTGGTGGGATACAAACCGCTGGGGGCGGGCAAAATCGTTTACCTCGGTCTGGAATTTTACTACGATGAAACTGAACCGAATCGCATCTTGGCCAATACGCTGCAATGGCTTGCACCCTCTAAGCCACAGTCTGTAGCGTCAACATCTCAGGTTGCCAACAACGACGCTTCAGGCGGACGATATGTGAAGCAACGCCGGGAGGAGGTGTTGTACGCCGGGAGTGGCACATCAAAAAACGAGACCTTCGATCTGAAAATATACCCTAACCCCTACGTCAGCAAAGCGACGCTGGACATTGATCTCAACAAGGCGGCTACGGTGTCGGTGGAGATGAGCAATGAGACTGGGCAGATTGTAGCGGTGGTGCTGCCGCGCAAAAACTTGGCCCCAGGGATGTACCGCTTGGAGTTGCCCAACTTGCCGCCCGGCGTGTACTTCGTGCAGTGCCGCACAGGGGAAAAAACGACCATCAAAAAGGTGGTGAAGACGGCAGGGGATTGACCACTTTCTGGAAAGCGGTAAAGTCGGGTTAGGCTCCGTTTTGAACGGGGAGAAATTTCCGACGAAGGC
>JAYSUY010000785.1:0-10192 GCA_043718855.1 Saprospiraceae bacterium
GTGTAAGTTGTGGTGTGAGTCACGTCTCCCCTTCCGCCTCGGCGGAGGAGGGGTCGGGGGTGAGGTTGCTCTTTTCATGGTCTATTTTTGACATTTCCCAAATTTGCGCTTTCTGGTTTCCAGCGTACACCTACATTCACACGGCGAAAAATACACACGCCCAAACACCTCCGCGTTCTACAAATCTACATCTGAACATGACCAATTCTACCCGACTTTTCCTCGCCTTCCTGATCTGCTTGGGCTGCTGCTCTGCCGCCCTGTCGCAAAACCTGGCCACGTCGTTTCAAAACCCCGACGGCCTCTACGTCTGCGGCACCGACCAACTGAGTGTAACGCTCACCAACAGTGCTGGCTCGGCGGTGACGGGCGTGCGCAGCACCATCATTTTGCCAGCGGGCATCACCTATGTGGTGGGCAGCGCGACGGGGGCCACCGAATTCAACGTAGCCAACCCCAACGCCCCGGTCTTCAACGTAGCCGACGTGGCGATAGGCGGCTCGCGTACCATCACCATCACAGTGAAAGCCAGTTGCGCCCTGCTCGGCGAAATCAACAGCGGCAAACTGTTTTCCCTCCAAACCAACACCAATTACGCGGGCGGCAGTTCGCCTGGTACGTCCTCCCTTTTTAAGGTAGAAACGGGGCTGCTCATCATCACCTCGGTCGTGCCATTTGCCGTCACCGGCCAACAGGGCGACATGGTGACGCGCAACATCACCGTCAAAAATACCCGTGAAGGCCCCATCAGCAGCCTGAGTATCAATGACGTACACCAAGCAGGCATCACCATCGACCTTGTGGGCGTGGGCGGCACCAACGTGACCACCCAACTTTTTCAGGCCAATGTGCCGGGCAGCATTTTCACCACCGTCGGCGACGGCGACGCGCTGCTCGAAAACGGCGAGGAACTCGTACTGATCGAAAAAATCACCATCACCAAGTGCTCGCCCAATCTCACCTCCATCTCATCGCTCATCACCGCTGGCTGGGGCTGCGATGCCTCAGTGTGCCAGCAGGACAGTGCCTACGCCGAGGTACAGATACTGCCCACTACAAAAAACCCGAAACTGAAATTTTTCCCCAAATACAGCCCGCCCCGCGACTACTGCGGCGATGCGCCGTCCATTCAGGAACTGACCATAGTGAATGAGGGCGAGGCAGAGACCAACAGCCTTACCCTGCTGCTGTTCAGTCAGGACACCTTTCACCTCGGCATCGATGCCAGTTCGTTCGAGATCAACACCGGCTCCGGTTGGATGCCCGTAGCCCCAGGCAACGGGAAGACCCGTGTTCTGCAACCCTGCGGCAAAACGTTCAATCAAGTCACCAGCAACCTGTTCCCCGGCTTAGCCGTAGGCGACACCATGCGGGTGCGTTACAAGACATATTTCTGTGCACCAGAGTGTTACGATGAAATCTCCTTCCTCTCTGCCGCCTACTCCTATCCGAAGGCTTGCCCCACCACACAGTTCATAAGCGGAAATTTCAACTTTTTCCCGAAGGTGGAGGACGTGTTTGTGGATGCCAAAGTGGAATACGATTTCGGCGGCTGCATGGAACCCGGCAACACTTACGACCTGACTTACTGGATAAAATCGAGGCGGCAAACGCAGGACACGGGCTTCCTCCATGTGTACTTCGACCTGCCCTGGGGCCTCGAATGGACGGGCGACTGCGACCCCATTTTGGATGGAAAATCGCCGCTTAGCACTGAGGTGACCGCTTTTCCTGGCTCAGTGACGAAAGTAAAATTGGTGTACAAACTGCCTTTCTCGAAGGATTCTGTAGCCAGTGATTTCTGTGTCCGCTATCTCTGTGTCACAGACCCGGCTTGCTCTACCGAAATACCCAACCCGCCCCCACCGGGCGGCGACTACACTGTATTTCCGCCTCCGCTGGGCTGCGAAGGCTGCGATTTTGTGACCAACGTGACCTCTGGTTTTGCCACTTCGGCTACGACGGCGCGAGAGTGCATCGTCTCGGTGTGCGACCGCTACACGATGGTCGGCAACTTGGCTGATTGCCCCGGCGGCGGCGGCGGCGGCGGTGGCGGTGGCGGGTTGGCCATCGCTTCGGCTTCGTTCAATACCTTCCGCATCAACGTAGGCTTGCAGGACGACAACGACGACCGCAAGGCCGACAGCAAATTGCTGACTACCAACTCGAACGTCCGCCTCGACCGCTTTTTGGTGGGCGACACCATGCGCACCCAACTCCGGGTGGCGGTGCTGTTGGGTCAATTCGAGACGGTGGCATTCCGCCTCTTCAACGAGTCGTGGCAGAGCGATTTTGGCATAGATGGCGGCGACTCTTACCAGATACTCGCCGGCAAACGCCTGTTTGTCAACAAGGACACGCTGTTTTACATGAAGGGTTCGGTCAAATTCAAGATTGCTGCGACGGGTGCGGAATACACTTGCCCAGTGGACAAACCCAGTCTTCAGAGCGATCAGCATATTTTCACCATAGCTGCTGCCAACATCCGGCCCTTGCAGACGGAGGATGTGCTGAGTTCCATGTTCGACGAGTTTGAGTTTAGCATGGATGCGCTCGCCAGTACGGGCTGTGTGCCCCCCGGGCTGGTGCTGGGGCTGGGCGACTCGCTGATTTTTGAGGGCGACTACAAATTTGAACACAACTTCCTGCCTGCTGCGGGCAATCAGCCGCCGCTCGTGAATTTCCGCAACACCATCTGCGACCTCGATGCGGTGTATGCCTGGAAGTTGGACAACTGCTTCCCGCCGCTGATGCGGCAATTTTCGGGCTATGTGGAGCGAATGCGGGCACCACAGTTCAAGATTTTCCCCTGCGATTCGGCAGAGCAGGTGTCCCCGTTTGAGTACAGGATCAAGATTGCCAAGCCCAACCTCTTCCCCTTCGAGGTGCGCCCGCTGGCCGCGCTAACGAGTTTCAGCCACTCGCTGCCCGGCGTGGTGCCGCTGCTGGACAAGCGCCTCACCTTCCTCCGCTTGCAGGACGACGTGCCGGTGCTGAGCAATGTGCAACTCGATCTCAGCAGCGCGAACATCGATTTTAACCCTTACTTCCCCGACCCACTTGACGAGGGCTGGAACTTGCAGACGGACTTCCAGTTTGGCAACAACTGCAACCTGAACGGCAACGTGCTGGCTCAAACATCCGTGGGTGTGCGCTACTGGAGCGAGTGCTTCCACAAGCCCAATCCCGATGTGATCAGCATCATCAACCCCAATGGCTATGTGGACGCGCGTCCCAAATTGCGCCTCGTGCCAGAAGATTCCCTGCTGTATTTGCCTGAAAATCAGATAGATTTGGATTTTCACATCAAAAACAACTTCGACGCACTGGGGCCAAACGGCTGGGTGGTGATCGACGATGCGGGCGCACTCACCGATGTCGAACTGGTATTTTTGCCCAGCGGCCAGCCCGTGCCGTCCATCGGTGGCGTGTATCAGGTTGGTCAGTTTTTGGGTTTCGAGCAGAAAGATTTCCGCCTCAAAGCCACCAACGTTTCCTGCGATGTCGTGAACCTGCGGCTGCGCTACGGCTGGGACTGCTCGCCGATGACCAACCCCGCGAGCGACGTGTGCGGCGACTTGGTGAAAATAATCAAAATCCGTCCGCAGCGGCCAGAGTTGGAGTTGATTGTAAAAAACCAGCCCACCGAAATCCCGCTCTGCGCCCCCTCCGCATACTTCGAGTTTGAGGTGTACAATGCCAACGAAGGCACCGCCTCCGACGTGCTGGCGAGCGTGAAACTGCCATCCGGACTGAAGGTCATACCCAACTCCGCCCAAATCGCCTACCCCACTGGCAGCGGCTGGATACCACTGCCCAACCCGACACTCACGAACGGCATTTCACAGTGGACCCCCGAAGCCGTGGTGGCTGCATTGGCCGCCAAGGGGCTGGTCGGCGTGAGCCAATCGCCCGATAACTCGTTCAGCATCAGGTTCAAAGTCGAGGCGAGTTGCGGTTTTGTTTCCAACTCCCAGATCGTGTACGGCAGCGAAGCCGTGCAGCCCTGCGGTGCGCTCTCCAACGTGCTGCGCAAGCCGGGGCCGCCCGTGTCGTTGGCTGGCGTGTCGCCCTCGTACCTAGTACAGTCCCAGTTGAGTTTCACCACCCCGCCCGGTGCGGCCTCCTGTGGCCAAGCGGTGAGCCTCACGGCCACGCTCATCATGGGCGACGCGCCCAACCCCGGCGACAGCATCTACATCCTGCTGCCTGCTGGCACGAGTTACGTCAGCGGCTCCTACCAATCCGTGCAAGGCGGCCCAGCCGGGCCACCGCAGGTGAAGGGCCAAACTTTGCAACTGCCCATGCCCGGCAGTGCAGGCATCGGCTCGGTGGTGAAGTTCAAATTCGAGGTGCGCTACGATGACCCGGCCAGTTGCGACGACAAAATCATCAGCCTACAAACCCGCGAGCGTGAGGGCGCATTTTGCCCTTCGCAAAACGTGAACTGCAACGTGTACGTCGCCACTGGCGAGTCGCTGCTGACGCTCAACACCCAAAACCCAGACCTGCTGCTGAAAAACTTTGAACCCGTCGCCGCTGGCAACGGCTTCACCTTCAAGGCTTTGCTGGAAAACGCTGGGGCTGGCCCCGCTCAAAATGAGGTGGTGAAATTTTACCTCGACCAAAACGGCAACGGCAAGGTGGACGCGGGCGAGCCGCTCGTGACCGAGGCCAAATTCAGCCAACTCATCGCCGCAGGCAACAGTGCGCCCATCGCCGGGCCGCTCGGCAACCTGAGCGCAGCCGATATTTGCAAACTCATCGCCGTCGTGCCCGGAGCCGACAACTGCGCCTGCTCCGACCGCACTTTCCCGCTCGGTGGCAGCCCCGTGATCAGCACGGCAGTGGCTTCCTGCACTGTGCAAGCCCTCACCTTCGGCCCTGAAAATCAGACCGGACACACCTACGAGTGGACGACTCCGGGCGGGCTTTCCTGCACGAACTGTTCCAGCACCACCTTCACCCCCGGCCCTTCGGTGAAGCCTGGCGACGTGCTGACTTTTGTACTGTTGGATAGAGTGGGCAACTGCACCACCGAGCGGCGCTTCGAGGTGCAATACGGTGCGCCCGGTGGTCTCGAAACACCCGACCAGACCATCTGCAAAGGCGAATCGGTGACCCTAACGGCTAGTGCAGGAGGCACTTACCAATGGAGCGGCCCCGGCATCACCACGTCTTCGGCAGCCCAGCAGGTGCTCAACCCGACGGCTACGGCCACCTACAAAGTCACGGTGACTTACCCCGGCGGCTGTACCGGTACGGGCCAAAGCCTCGTCACGGTGCTGCCTTCCGATACACTCAAACTGGCGGACAAAAAGACCTGCAAGGGCAGTCCGCTCGACATTTTCGGCACGCTGACCGACGTGACAGGCACCTACACCCGCACCCTCAGCAACTCGAACGGCTGCGACAGTGTGCTGGTGCAGCGGCTGTTCGTGTCGCCCACCGAAGGCACCGAGAGCCGCGCCATCTGCCCCGGAGATACGACCATCGTTTTTGGAGAAAAAGTGGGCAAGGCGGGCAATTACTGCAAAACTTTTATGAGCACGGCGGGCTGCGATAGCCTGCACTGTGTGGTGGTCAAATCGGTACCCAACCCCATGCTCACTCAGCCAGACACGATAACGATTGCCAAAGGCTCTTCCACTGTGCTCAACGGCCCGCCCAACATGGTCGAGTACCTCTGGACTCCGGGCATTGGGCTGAGTTGCAACAACTGCCAGAACCCGACGGCCATGCCCGACACTTCCACGACTTACACCCTGAAAGTGCGCGACGGCAACGGTTGCGAAGGCGGTGTGGTGCAGCGGGTGCGGGTGTTCCCGCCCTGCGATCCGGGTAAACTGCCGATTCCCAACGCCTTCACGCCCAACGGCGACCAAGTGAACGATATGTTCCGCGTAGTGCCTTACGAGGGCTTCGAGGAGGTGCTTTCCTTGCAGGTGTACGACCGTTGGGGCCGCAAGGTGTTTGAAAAAACGGGTACCGGCGCGCTCGAATGGGACGGCATGGTGGATGGAAAAATCGGCCAAGCCGATGTGTACGCGTACATCATTTTGGTTAATTGCCCCAGTCAGGGCCGTGTGGTGCGAGAAGGGGATGTGACGCTGCTGCGGTAATGGAGTGAGCAGTATCGGATATAGGTGGCGGCACGGGTTTGACTTCAAACTCGTGCCGCCATTTTTTGTGCTATGTCCTCAGCAACTCCACCGCCGCTCGCCAGCGGTTTCGCCAGCACTCCATGTCCACCACCATCAGGCGGCGGTCGTCGAGCGGGAGGCTGCCGTAGGTTTCCAGCAGCTCGGCGTAGTGGCGCAAGCAGACGCGAGTGATGGCGAGCAAGAAGTGGATTTCGCCCCGGATGCGGCCGGCTCCCGCTGCCACCACTTGGGCTTGTTGTTCAAAAATTTGGGTCAAACCGCGCACGTCATTTTGCTCCGCAAAACGTGTGGCGAGCGTCGTGATGCCCGCTGCGCGGTCGTGCCAGAGGTCAAAAATGTCGTCGCAGAGTTGGATGAGCAAGCCGAACTCGCGCCAGAACGCTTGCTCTTGGGAAGACCCCCGCTCCGCCAGCAGACAGCGAAACAGCAGCACAGAGCAGCCACCTTTTTCAGCGGTAATTTTTTCTAAGTCACTTATTTTCAGCAAATTGGTAGTGTCTCGCTGCTGCCCGGCGGCTTCCACTTGAAACACCCGCTGCATCAAATTTCGGAATTCGGGCAGACGCTCTGGCGGCAGATTTTCGCAGACATTTTTCAAAAAATGCAGCGACAGCCCGCGCGGGTCTGCGGCATGGCCATAGGCTTCAGGGGTTTCTGGCAGCGTCCAATCTGCCCCGTTTTGGCCCCGAAAAGCATCCACCAAATCATCGAAAAAGCAGGCGAGGGCGGCGAGGTTGCTGAACAGGTAGCATTCTCGCGCTGTGCGCCGCCGACCCGTGCGGACACAAAAAAGTACCGCCAAATAGGTGGTACCGTAGCCGTAATGTCGGATGCGGCGGATTTCTTTCGTCGTCAGCAGACTGGGGTCTCGGAGGCTGAGATCGCGGATCATTTGGTGCCGCCAATGCCAAGCAGCCTGGGCAAAAGCGGCGGCCAAGCGGAGGGTGGCGAGCAGCAAGCGATGGCAGTGGAAGAGCCAAGTCATCCGGCAAAGGAACGCCGTTTAGAGCCTATCCGAAAAATCGTTGCTGGTCTGCAAGTCAGTCTTTTGAAATCATGCGGCGTTAAATTTTTTGACCGTAGGACACCGCTACGCCCAAAAAATTTGCCTTGCCTGATTTCAAAATCCAAGACTTCCTGCCTCAGCACGATTTTTCGGATAGGCTCTAGGGTGACTCAATCCGGCATCTTAGAGCTGATGGCCATCAGAAATTCTTGTTTGGTGGCCTCGTTCAGAAATTTGCCACTGTACTCCGCCGTGATGGTACTGGCCCCATGATGCTCCACGCCTCGTGCTTGTACGCACATGTGGCGAGCATCCACGTAAACAGCAACATCGTCGGTTTTGAGCACCTGTTTGAGTTCGTTGGCAATCTGCATCGTGAGTCGCTCCTGCACCTGCGGGCGGCGGGCGTAGTAGTCAGCGATGCGGTTGAGTTTGGAGAGACCGACGACTTTCCCGTTGGGGATGTAGGCGATGTGGACGACCCCAAAAATGGGCTGGAAGTGGTGTTCGCAGGTGCTTTGCAACGGTATGTTGCGCTCCACCACGAGGCGGCGGTACTGGTATTTGTTCTCGAAAGTGGTGGCTACTGGCTTGTTCTGCGGGTTGAGACCGCGAAAGATTTCGTTGACGTACATTTTTGCCACCCGGCGCGGAGTGCCGCGCAGACTGTCGTCGCGCAGATCGAGGCCGAGAATGCCCATAATTTCGGCAAAATGGTCTGAGATGCGCTCTACTTTTTCAGCATCGCTCAATTCGAAAGCAAGTGAATGAAGGGGGGTGTCGGCAGCGGAAGCCATGTGCGTATCGCCGTATTGATCGTCAGAATCAGCGAGTCCGGCGATGTCGCCGTTGAGTATGAAATTGTGCATGAAACGGTTTTGCTGTTGAAAAGTGAGGAATCAGAAACGATGCTGCCGGGGGAGAAATGTGCAAAAGGCCGCAGGTCTTGAAAGTCAGCAAAAAACGCTCAGACAATCAATTTGTTTAGTTTTTTTAAAATTAAATAGGAGTCATTATTAAACAAAACGATCAAAAATCCATCCGCACCCGCACATTTACCCGCCTTCCGGTCAGCCGGTTGGGTATCGCGTACTGCGTGTTGTAGATCGTTTTGATCCAGATATTGGAGGCCTCATTGGCTACGCCCAGCAGGTTGAACACTTCCAGACTTGCCCAAGTGTTGCGCGTGAAGCGCAGGAAGTGGCGCGGGCGGCGTTCCTCCCAGGCTCGTTTCCAGAGTTGAAAACCGAAGCCGATGTCCACTCGGTGGTAAGGCTCGAAGCGGTAAGTGTTGCGGTACACTGTATTGTTTTCGGGCAAGCCGAAGGGCAGGCCAGTGCCGACGGTGAAGTTGAGGTGCATTCGGATGTTCTGATTTTTCTTCAAGTAGTCTTGAAAAAACATGGACAGCGTAGCAAATCGGTCGGTCGGGCGCGGCACATCCTTGACATTTTGGCCCTCGCGCTGGCCCACGTTGCGGATTTTGTGCTGCACCCCGTCGAGACTTTCGCGGGTGCGGAGCAGGCTGAAATTGACCCAACTTTCAGCGCCCGGCACGAACTCGCCGTTGAGCCGCAGGTCCAGCCCCGTAGCGTAGCCCCGCGAGTCGTTGAGGCCCGCGTAGCGCACCCGCACGTTGTCGAGGTCGTAACTCACCAAATCCCACATTTGCTTGTAGTACAGTTCGGTGATGAGGCGCATTTTCACCGGGCGGCGCTTGCCCCACAGGAAATCGTAACTGAACCCGCCCACGACGTGGGCGGATTTTTGGGCGGCCAAATCCGTGTTCACCACGCCGTTGGGCGCGCGCATTTCGCGGTAAAAAGCGGGCTGGTAGTAGAGGCCCGTAGCGAGGCGGTACGAGAGATCACGCTTGGTATTCAGCGGTTTGTACTGGATTTGGGCGCGGGGAGTCACAAACCAGTCGCCGTTGAGCGTCCAGTATTGGCCACGCAGACCGACCACAGCCTGTACTTCGCGCAGGCCATCTTTCCGCCAAGTCCAAGTGTCTTGCAAGGAGCCGCTCACGCGGGTGCTGTTCAGTTCGTTGCGGGTTTTCAGCACCTTGCGCACGAGCAGTTGAGTGGTGTCGTAGGGCAGCGAGTACAGCGCGGAGTCCAGCCGCTCCCACTCATTTATCTTATCCAAAATCTGCTCGTTCTGGCCTTTCACCGACCATTGCAGGAAGTGGCTGCGGGTGAGGCCGCTGTCCAACTGGTCGCGTTGCAGTTCGATGCCGCCCCGGTATTCGAGGTTGCGCACATCGGCGGTGAGGTAGTTGCGCACCCAAGTGTGCTGGGTGCCGGTGCCGAGTATGTTCACGATCTCGCCAAACTTGTCGGACCCCAGATTTTCCTCCACCTCGCCCAAGATGTAATAGCCCAAAATGTCGAAGCGCTCCGTCTCTTGGCTGCGCCAGGCAGAAGCCAATATTTTGTGAAACAAGGGGTTGCGCTTCCGATTGGGCAAATAGGTGAGCGACACACCGCCCATCGCCTGGGTGAAATCATCTACCTCTTGGCCCTCAAACGCGGTACGGAGTTGTAGCGCAAAATCGATGAGACCGAAGGAGCGGCGCAGGCTCTCCGGCACGTACCGGTACACCGAGCGGTTGAAATTGCCGATGAAGCCCACCTGCCAGTCGCGGTTCAGGTCGTAGGTCAGGTAGGCTTGGATGTCGCTGAAATTGGGGACGTACTCGCCCTGCACATCGAGGCTGCCGAGCAGCAGGCGGGTGGTTTTGTACCGCGCCCCCACGAGGTAGCGGAACGTGCGGTAAGTGTGGTTTTTCGACTTGATGCTGCCCTCCAAGTGCGCCGAGCCACCGAGCAGGCTGGCGTTCGCGCTGGCGCGCAAACTGTCGGGCCGCTTGTACTTGATGTCCAGCACCGAGGAAAGTTTGTCGCCGTATTTGGCCTGAAAGCCGCCGCTCGAAAACGATAGGTCGCGCACCAGATCAAGGTTGGCGAAGGTGAGGCCCTCCTGCTGGCCGGCGCGGATGAGTTGCGGGCGGTAAATCTCG
>JAYSUY010000786.1:0-1312 GCA_043718855.1 Saprospiraceae bacterium
AGCCAACAAGCCAACAAGATTTTATATTTGTGGAATAAATAGAGAGCTGTTGCCGCCCCTGCCAAAATGGGGTTTGATGAGCATCCATTGGCGGTGCGCACCGACCAGCGGCTTCACATCTATCCACATTTGCGCAGCGATTTGTCGGCTGATGCACGAGCATTCTGGGACAGCCATCCGCGCGATATTGCTGCGGGTGTCATCCATGCAGGCAAGTTTGAGCGGTATTTTCAGTTGTTTTCCCGCTATGTCAGGCCGCTTATTCATTCAGACGCTACCACAGCGGCTTTGCTCATGCCCAAAAGTGCATCCGAGCAAGCGGCTTTTTACCACGAAAAATGGAACACTTGGCGCTGGCGGCTTTTGTTTCGGCTTTTTTTCAGTCGGCAGATGATGGGGAACGTAGGGCGCGACCCAGCATTTCTGGCGCAAGTGCAATGTGCCGTCAGCGATTACATTTTTCAAAAAGCCGAGTGCCACCTGACACAGGCGGCAGCCACCCAAAATTTTATCCTCCGATACAACCTGACGGGTTCTTTCGGGGATTTTTTGCCCGACTACTTGGCCTCCGAACAGCAATTTTTGACCATCCGCGACCGCCTTGATCGGGTGGTGCTGAGCCAGGGCTATGTGCAAGAAGCCGGGAAACGGTATGGGGCATTTCATGCCATGAATCTCTCGGATATTTTCGAGTACATGCCCACTTCGGTTTTTCAGGAGGTAGGCAAGCAGTTGCATCAAGTCGCACAGCCCGGCTGTCGGATGGGGTACTGGAATTTGATGGTGCCGCGCCGTTTGTCGCTCGACTTGCCTGGCTTGTTTCGCTACGAGGAGGACCTGTCGAAGCAGTTGACTGCTGCTGATCGAGGGTTTTTCTACAACCAGTTTATTGTTGATCGGGCAAACCTCGTAGGTTTTTGAAACCTACGAGGTTTTGCAAAGCGCAGTATAACAGTAAGTTCTGTGACTCATAACGCACATTTCATACCTACTTATGTGGATCATACTATATCTCTCCGCAGCCTTTTCGGCACTGTTTGCTATTGCCGAAATCCTATACCGGTGGTGGGGTGTGCCAGCGGAATACACCCGTAAATTGGTTCATGCAGGTACGGGTTTACTCACCCTGCTTTTCCCCATCCTCTTGAGTTCGCACTGGCAGGTTTTGTTGCTCTGTGGGAGTTTTGCACTGATCCTTTTGGGTACTCAGCGCACCGGAATGTTGCCATCTATCCATGCCATTCGCCGCACATCGCACGGCAGCATTTGTTATCCTACCGTGGTGTACTTTGTTTTTTGGGCTTACGAGTGG
>JAYSUY010000787.1:0-3579 GCA_043718855.1 Saprospiraceae bacterium
GCAAAAACACCCAGGGCTACCGAAGTACCCCAGCGCACGAGCCAGCCAGGTGGTGTACCTAATATTTCCTGTACGTCCTCAGAGCGTAATTCGGTGTGGTTGCGTTCTTCCATAAAAAAGGTTGTTGGCTGTTGGCTAATGGCTGTTAGCCTTTGGCTGTTCGCTAATGGCAAACGGCTAACAGCCAAAGACCAAAGGCTAACAGCCCTCAAAATTAAAAGGCAATACTACCACCCAACTGGCTTTTTTTCGGACATTTCGCCTTTCTAAGCATTTTTTAAAACTAAGCAAGTTCAAAACATGGCAACTTTTGTTGAAACGTTCGACAACTACAAAACCGAAATGTCCAACTTGGGCATCAGCTTCGACGAGACTCTCTTCTCTGCTGTCACCAAAGCCGTAGGCCCGGTCATCTACAACGCCGACTCGTCCAAAGTCTCCTGCTCCAACGCAGATGAAATGGCCCGCGTGAAAAACAACTTCCTCATCGGCAAACTCGGCTTGACCGACGGCCCAGAACTGGACGCTGCACTCCAAGAAGTGTGCGACCAACTTGGCTCTTCCAACCGCAACAAGTACCGCGCGATGTTCTACTACCTGCTGGTGGTGAAATTTGGCAAACAAGGGATGTACGCCAAGTAATTTTGTGAGCCTCAGGATAATATGAAGGGGCGGTTCAGCAATGTGCTGAACCGCCCCTTTTTTCATCCTGACGCAATGGCCCAATGATGACCCTGACGAAAAAACTCCCTCAAAACTCCCCTCCTTCCGTCTCCATCCGTGTGTTTTTCCGCTTGAACAGCGACACGTCAAACTTGCCGAAGCGGTACGAAAAATTGAGCCGCACCAACTGCGGATCGCGGCGGCGCCAAGTATCCTGAATAAAAAACGACGACTCGCTGCGCGACCCCGTGCGGCGGCTGCGAAAGATATCCTGCACGCTGAGCGTGAGGCTGCCAGTGCGCTTCCAGAGGTCTTTGCGGATGGAAAAATCCATGAACCACACCGGGATGGTGTAGCCCTGTGCCGTGCTGCTGGGGCCGCCCCAGTTGCCACCGCCGCCATGCCCGCCGCCGCCGCCGCGATTGCCGCCACCGCTGCCGCCCGTGTCGAAAGCCGTGCGGCTTTGGTACGAGGCGTTGAGTTGTACGGTGAAACTTTTGGGCAGTTTGAGGCTCAGGTTTTCTTTGAGAAAGTAGGTGAACTGCTCGTTTTTCAGCCCGACCTGCACGTTCGTGGCATCCACGATGGAGTTGTAGAAGTTCAGGTTAGTGGTCAATTCGAGGTTCTTCCAGAGCGTATTTTTCACTGTAAACTCTGCGCCGTAAGCGGTGCTGGCGTTGGCATTCTGAAAGGTAGAAACAAGGATGGTGTCTTGGCGCACCGGGTCGTACTCCTCAAACAGGTAGCGCGTCACCAAGTCCGTCGAACGCTTGAAGTAGGCCGAAACCAGCAAGTTGTGGCCCTTCACGAACACATTTTGATAGGTCAGTTCGAGCGAGTTGGCAAATTCGGGGCGCAGGTTGGGGTTGCCACGCGAGAGTTGCAGGGAGTCGGAAAAATCGGGGAAGGGAATGAGTTGGAAAAAGCCAGGGCGGTTGATGCGCCGCGTAAAACTCAGTTGTATGTTGTCCTCCTCATTGATTTTGTAGGTCAAAAACACGCTGGGAAAGAGTTGCAGCGGGTAGTCAATACCGAAGGTGGAATCCGTGTCAAGCAGGATGCCCTCGTAAGCCGAACTTTCGGCCCGCAGGCCCGCTTGGTAGCCCCATTTTTTAAAAGACTGGCTGAACGTGCTGTAAGCGGCGTACACCTGATCGTTGAACTTGTAGCGGTCGGCAAAGCCCGGCACCCGCACGTCATTCTGGAAGGTGGCGTTCTCGCTGCGGTAGTTGCGGATGGCTGCTCGGCCACCAGCCTCCATTTTCAGTCCCTTGCCCAGCGGGTTCACGAAGTCGGTCTGGAACGTGAAGAATTCGTTGCTGCCACTGCCGTCCTGCCGCTGGCGGCTGGCGGGGCGCGGTATGTTGAGGTAAGAGGTGACAAAAGCCCCCTCATTGGACGAAGTGCTGCCCATGAAATTCGCGTCAGCCGTCCACTCTTTGCCCTCCTTCGGAAACAAGTGCTTGAAGGAAGTCTGGCCGCCGAAGTTGCGGAACTGGCGTTTGCTGTCGGAATCGCGGAACGAATTGATGCTACTGTTGAGCACAGGCACCTCGGTACGGATGCTAACATCATCGCCCGATTTAAATTCGCCGCCGTGCATATTGCCACTGATGGTGAACGTGTTGCGGTTGGAAATGAACCAGTCCAACCCTGCGCGGCCCGAAGCAAAAAAGCCATTGTTCTGCGAGTTGTTGCTCTGGAACGTGTTAGTCAGCGTGTCGAGGCTGTCAAAGTCATCATCAAGCGCAAAGCGATCGGTGCCGCCGCTGCTGAGCGAACGGCGCTGGTTGAGGTTGCCGCCGATGAAGGCGTTTACCTTGCGCTCACGGGCATTGATGTCGCCACCCAAATTGATCCGACCGCGCATATCCACGCCGGTGCGGATGCTGCCGTTGTAGCCCACCTTGCGCTCTTTTTTCAGCACGATGTTCACGATGCCTGCGCCGCCACCCGAAGCGTCGTACTTGGACGAGGGGTTGGTGATGACCTCCACTTGGTCGATGGCATCAGAAGGTATCTGGTCGATGCTGAGGTTGGTGGGCCGCCCATCCACAAAGATTTGGGGCGTAGCGTTGCGCATGGTCAGGTTGCCATCGATGTCCACATTGAGTGAGGGGATGTTTTTCAGTGCATCCTCCGCTGTGCCGCCTGCCGCTACGTTGTCCTTGTCCACGCGGTATATTTTTTTGTCCAAAGCCAGTTGCACCTTCGTGGCATCGCCGCTCACCGTCACCTCTTGCAGCATCTGCGAAGAGGCCGACAGCCGGATGTTGCCGAGGTCTTTGTCCACTGCTCCGGCCATTGCACCCATGCCGCCGCCGCCGGGCCGACCACCGCCACCTTGCCCTGGCGTTACGCCCGGCTTACCGCCGCCGGGCATCCCAAACGAGACTTTCTGCTCGTATTTCCCATAGCCCATGTAGTCAATTTTGAGGGTAAACTCGCCACGTACGGGCAGTTTTTCCATGCTAAACTCCCCGTTTTCCTCTGTCAATTGGCCGCCCAGCACGGCAGATTTCATGGAGCGGCTCACTGAGTCCCAGCGCATCCCGAGCAATTGCACCGAGGCGTAGCCGAGCGGCTTGCCCGTCGCGTCGTCCAAGACTTTGCCGTAAAAACGACCGATGTTGAACTGTGCAGGATTGATTTGGCCGCCACCACCGGGGCGGATTGGCGTAATTTGGGCGAGGAGGGAGAGCGGCAACAGCATGGCCAGCAGAAGTAGGGCTTGTCCGCCGAAGCCTATGCGAAGGGGGGCCTGTGCGCCGAAGCCTAGGCGAAGGAGGGAGGGTAGATTGTGTTTTTTCATGGTGCAAAGCACGGGCGGTTTTCCTATCAAAAAATGGTGAGTAGATGAAAGCGGGGTTTGTGGCGATGAGGCCTCACTGGCCTCACCCCCGGCCCCTCTCCAAA
>JAYSUY010000788.1:0-10156 GCA_043718855.1 Saprospiraceae bacterium
ATATGAATGAATGCGAAAGCAACCCCGAAGTCAACGACATTGGGGTAAAAGGGATAAAGTGCAAAGGGTGAGCAAGTTACCTGGCAAGGCGTAGGCCACAAAGGTTGATCTCGATGTGCTCCTGAAAGCCAAATCGCTTCTGAAAATACTTGGCCGTTAGGCGTTTGCTTTCTGTGAGACCCATCGGGTCGAAGGGCAAATCCTCGATGAGCAGCCGCTTCGACTGCGACTTTCGGCGCACCAGGATGGCTTGCTTTTCCTCCTCGTCGTAGCGTTCGAGTATCTCCAAAACGACACGCTCCGCAAAACTTTCAGGCCGCTGCATGGGGCAGACGTTGATAAAAAAGAACTGGCCGCCCTGACGCTGATTGCGTCGTCGGCGATAGGTGCTGCGAAAATTGCGGTTCTCGCCGATGCGGTCGCAGTTGACCCAATGGATGTGGCTCACCTTGCGCCAGTCTACCCGAAGTTTAGCAGAAAGTCGGGCACATCAAGAGATCGAACCCGAAATCCTACTCAAACTCAGGTGGGCGGGCGCTGTGATGTACCCTCAGGATGTCAATCTGCTGCTCCGAAACGATGTAGTAGGCAATGCGGTAATGCCCCACAAAGAACTCCCGGAGCCGTTCGTTGCGGAGTTTCTCAATCACTTTACCCATGCGAGGGAATTGGCGCAATTGCTCAAACTGCGCTAGGAAGCGGTCAACTTGGAGCAGTGCGACCGTGATGGAATAATCGGAGAGGTAGTCGTAGATGCCCCGAATATCATCGTCGGCATCGGGCGTGATGATCAATTTTACTTCGCCCATGCGCCTACTTTTTGGCGGAATGCTTCGATGGTGATCCCCTCTCCATTTTCCGAGCGCAAGAGCGCAGCTTGTACTTTGTAGAGGTAGATGATCTCATCCAGCAGGGTATCTAAAGGAATCTGGTCGGGCATTTTGCTGAGCGATTGCAGTACGGCCTCTTTTGAAACAACAGCGATGGCAGCGTTCATGTCGTGTATTTTTGAAAACAAAAGTAGGCTAAAAAATTTTCAAACCAGCAAATCCAACACCACCAGCGTCCCGAACGACAAACTCGCCACCCCGTTGGTGGTGAAAAACGCCATGTTGACCCGGCTCAAGTCGTTGGGTTTAACCAGCAGGTGCTGATAGATCAGCAGGCCGAGGAAGAAGCCGGTGGCGGCCCACAGCAGCCAGCCCGTTTGACCCGGCAACTGGCTTTGCAAACGCCAAGCAGCCGCCATCATCAGCACCGCAGTGCCGACGTGCATCGCTTCGGAGAGGCGCAAGGCGCGGTTTTTCCCGAAATGAGCAGGCATGGAGTACAACTTGTTCGACTGGTCGAAAGCCTCGTCCTGCAAGGCGTAGATCACATCAAAACCCGCCACCCACAACAGGACTGCCGCGCCGTAAAGCACTGGCAACCAAGCGAATTGGCCCGTAACGGCCAAGTATGCGCCCACCGGAGCGAGCGAGAGGCCCAGACCCAGCACGACATGGCACAGCCAAGTGAACCGCTTGGTGTAACTGTAGCCCAGCACCACCATGAGCGCCACGGGCGAAAGGAAAAAGCAGAGTGGATTGATGAACCAAGTGGCTGCCACAAACAGCAGACAATTGATCACTACGAAGGTCAGTGCGGCACGGGGAGAGACTAACCCGGCGGGTATTTCGCGGACGCGGGTGCGGGGGTTGGCTGCGTCAATGTCGCGGTCGAGCCAGCGGTTGAAGCCCATCGCTGCGTTGCGGGCGAACACCATGCAGCCCACCACGAGGGCCAGTTTGCGCCAATCCACACCACTCCCCTGCTCCACCACCGCAATGGTGAAAGCCGTGAGCGCGAAGGGCATGGCGAAAATGGTGTGGCTGAACTTGACGAGGGAGAGGTAGTTTTTCATGGCAACATGAACGCAGGCTGAGTTGGACACAAAAGTAGCAAAAGCCAACCCTCCAGCCCTCTAAATCACCCCAGTTTCTCTAAATCTGGCACCCACAGTTCCTTTCGACCATAAAACTTGACAACGCCCTCGTTCTCCAAATCGGTGAACAACAGTGAAATCGTCTTGCGGGAAGTGCCGATGAGCGCGGCCATGTCGCCCTGCGTGATGTCGAGTTTCACGATTTTTCCCTGATTGCGGTACGGTTCGCCGTGGTCTCTCACCAAATCTTTGATGAACTCCATGAGCCGTTGGCGGGCATCCTTGAAAAGCAGAATTTGCAGCCGCCGCTCCATGCGTTGCAGCCGCTCGCTCATGCGCTTGTTGAGCGTGAACGCGAAGGGCACATAGTCGCGGGCCAATTCGAGGGCTTTCTCCACCCGAAGGCGGCAGATTTGGGTGTTGTTTTGGGTCACCTGCGCAAAATCACGGTACTGCGTTTCGCCGTACAGCGCCATTTCCCCCAGTATCTCGCCCTTGCCGATGAAACTGCGCACATACTCGTTGCCCACCTCGTCGTAGTAGCCGATTTTGACTTTCCCGTTGGCGATGAGAAAAATATCCCGCACCGGGTCGCCCTCCATAAAAAGGAAGTGTTCCTTTTTGTGGGTCTCCAAGGGGTGAGTTTTGAGGTGGTCGGCGTACTTGTACGGGCAAAGGATGTCGTACAAATCCACCTCCTCGAAGAACCAAATTCCTTTTTCCATGGTGCAAAATTAGTTTTCTAAAAAGACCCTGCGCGAAAAAATCAGGTCGCCCTGTGCTTTCACCCGGATGGAGTAGAGGCAATGTTCCCACTCGGTGTAGTCCACCCGCATAGGACTGTCCGTCAATTCAAACTGCCATTCGCGCTGGTGGCAGTAGTCGCGGATTTCAAGCGCTGGAGCGCGGAGCGTATCCGCCACCTCGACCAACAAATGCTTGGTTATGCTGTCCACTGCGAAGCGCACGAGGTCGCTGTCAGCGGCGATATGGGCAGTGGGTTTGGAATCCCTAGCGTGTTCGGCGGTACCGGGCAACTCAAACAGCCAGCGGAAAGCGTGCTCGAACTCGCGTGCCCAGAACCACTCGCTGTGCGAACCGTCGGAGTGCAGGTCGTAGTGCAGCATCTCGTCGTCAAAGCCCGCCTCGCAGAGCGTCTCGTAGAGATCAAGCAAATCTTGGGTCATGCTCTCGCTTTCCTGCTCGCCGGCCATCATCAGCACCCGCAGCGGCTGTTGCCGTTTGCGGCGCAAGATGTGGGCAAAAATTTCCCTCGAAAACCACAACGACGGGGAGAAAACACCCGCCATGCCGAACACATCCTGCCGCTCCACAGCGGCGTACAGCGCGATGAGGCCGCCCATCGAACTGCCCATGATGGCCGTGTGCTCGCGTTCCGGTCGGGTGCGCAAGTGCTTGTCTACGAAAGATTTGAGCGAGTTGGTCAGAAAATTCAAGTACGCTTGGCCTTCGCCGCCGCCATGCTCCGGGTGGGGCCAGGGGCTGTACTCCGCGAGGCGGTGCTCGCCGCCATTTTCAATGCCGATGATGATGGCACCAGGCATTTTTTGGGTTAAATTTTCTTGCAAAAAAACGTGGTTCAACGCTTTGTCTACGCCCCACTCGCCTGAAAAAGAGCCGTTTGCATCGAAGAGGTTCTGCCCATCCTGCATATACAGTACCGGGTAGCGGCGGTTGCTGGCAAAGTAATCGGGCGGCAGATAGGCCCAGATTCGGCGTGTACGGTTCAACTCTGGCATGGGAAAAGCGTGGTCGAGCAGGAACACGTTTTCGGCGGCGGTGTGCTGGCTGATTTCGTGGCGCAAATCCAACCAAGCCTCCACGTCAAGCCAGTGGTGGCTGTGCGGGCCTTGCAAAGGGAGCAAGCGGTTGGGTACCGTTGCACCTCGCTCGTTGGCCTCCGATTTTTCCCAATGCCCCCGCGTGATTTTGCACTCCAAATGCGGCAGGCTGGTTTCGAGACTCAGCAGCGAAGTGCCGTCGAGCTGGCGCTGGAAGCAGAAACGTGGATCGGCAGGTTGCCAATTGTTGAAATTTCCCGCTAAAAAAAGCCCCTCTTGGGCGGGCGTATAGACGGGCAGGGCGCGTAGGTGTAGGTGGACGGTTCGCATAGGTCAGTGGCACATGGGCAGGTAGTGAGAGAGGAGGTTCTTGTTGATTCGGCGGAGGTCGTGGGCGGGGTTGCAGCGGAATACAAGCCAGTCGCCATGCCGCTCCACTTTGCCCTGGGCTTCCACACCGTCGGCTACAAAATCCAGCACCGCCTGGTTGATGCGCTGCCCGTCGGGGCCAACGAGGAGGTAGTATTCGGCTTCGTCGCGGTCGTTGAGCACCCGCAGCACGGGCGGTATGCCTCCGGCGATGCAGCGCACAGCACAAGATCGGTGGGGTTTGCCTTCGCCGGGTTTCATCACTCCGAGTAAGCACTTGGGGTCGGTGATTTCGCCGCGCAGGGTTGTGCTGCCCAGTGCCTGCGATTTGGGCACAACGCTTTCTCCCTTAATGACTTCGATGTTGGCTACGCTTTCTAATTCGAGCGCAAATTTGTCCTTGTTGTCAATCAGGTAGCCCTGCGCCCGCACTTTTTTCCCCGATAACATTTGCCCCGTACGCTGCTCGAAAGCAGCCAGCAGGGAGTCGGCGCCGAACTTTCCGGGAGCCACAAGCAGGTAGGTTTTGAACTCGGGCTGTCCGGCAGCATCGTGCTTTCCAGTGGCTGTCACCAACATCGGAGCGGGTTGAAGCAGCAGTGTTCCCTCTACGGTGCTTAGCGTCTGGTATTCGAAAACGCCGCTCGCGAAGGGTTTTTGGAACACCACAAAAAGCGCGGCGACCAGCAGCACGGCGGCGGCAATCAGCACGACTGCCTGCCGGGTGTGCCGGGCCAAACCCGGCGGCATTTCGGCTTGCCAGCCGATGAAAAATTCAGGTTCGTTCATGGTTGTTAGTTATCAGTTGTCAGTTCCTTGCTTGAAAAACTGCTGCTGGCCGCGCCGTCCCTTCAGGGTATGGCTGTGGGTGTACGTACACCCGCTGGCCGTCGGTCCAGACATCGTAGGTCGCCAACTTTTCGGTGAAAGGCGGTGGCGACTGGCCGTTCTCTGGCAAGTATTGATAGCCGTGCCAGGGGCAGGTGATGCAACCGTCGAGGATGCGGCCTTCGGAGAGCGGGCCGTTCTGGTGTTTGCAAAGGTTGTGGACGGCGGAAAGTTTGCCGTCGTATTTAAAAATAGCAATGTTTTGCCCTTCCACCATGGCCATCTTGGCTTTGTTTTCGGGGATATCGCTGATTTTGCAGATGTAGTGGAAGCCGGGCGGGTGTTGTGGAATGCTGTTCTGCATGGATGGAGTTTGTCGTCTGGCATAGGCAGGTTGCAACACATCATCACGATACGAAACCCGTGCCGCTGCCAAGTGAAGGCCTACTACCGTCAGCATACCCAGCCCAACGAGACCGATCAACATGGGCGATTTTTCGAGCTGTGTTGCCCCCAACATGACATGCATCACGAGCAGAGCGTAGGTGCCGTACACGCCCATGTGCAGGGCTTTCCAGATGCGCGGCGAAAGGTGATTCAGCCAAAAGTCATGGCTTGTGGCAGCCATCACGGCGAGTTGGAGCAGGGCGATAAAGCCCAGTACTTCAAATGGAAATCGCTGAACGTCAGCGTAGTGCCGATTGGAACTGAACATCGATACCAGTGGGTCGGCGTTGCCCAGCGCGTGAAACTGGAACAGGCTCAGCAGCCCATGCGCCAGCGCGGTGCCGAACATCGCCACGCCCAAGTGCCGCCGGTTGTAGAGCAGCGGTAGGAAGCGAGCGTCCAAGCGGCAGAGCGGACCGATGACCAAAATCAGATGCAGCATGACGAAAGCTAGTGTCGCAGTGGCTCGGATGAGGAGCGTTTCGGCAGTGATTTCGGGGTGGAGCCAGCCTTGCAAGCCGCAGAACACGAGCAGGTAGGTAGCCATCAGCAAGCCCATCAGGCGGTCGTAGCGGCGTTTGTAGGGAGTCCAGTGGACGGGGTCGTAAACGACAGACATGAGCGGGTGAGTTGATTTGTTGAAATGGCGATGCGGGGATTTGGGCTCGTGCGCCTCACTTTTGAGGCAGCACGGCTACTGCCAGCAAGTAAAGCAGCGGCAGCAGCAGGGCCATGAGCGACCAGATTTGTCGATGACGTTTGCGGAGCAGTGGGGTCATGGCGTGGTAGTGGGTTTAGGGCGGGCGAGCCACCATTTGCGGAGCAGCACGGGCCAGAGCAACAGGCTGCCGGGCCAGAGCAGGGCGCGGACTTTCCACGACACGCCGCGAGCGGCTTCGTCCAAGCGATCAACGGCCCGTAGCACATAGAAGGTGGCGAAGGCTGCGCCCACCAGCAGGTAGAGGTAAAAAGCAAGGACTAAAAACTGGACGGCTTCCATAGCAAAAATGTGGCGTGTGATATCAGGCGTGGTTGTAGAGTTTGACCACAGTTTCCCGGAGGTTCTCGCCCGTTTCGCTCAGCAGGAAAGCGATGGTGTCAGCCGCCATATCGGGCGAGACCCACTCTTCGACAGATGCTCCGGGGAAAGCCATGCGATTTTGGGGCGTATCGAGTAGCGAAGGCACGATCACGCTGGCCCGGATGTCTTTGAATTTTCCTTGGTCGTTGATGATTTCGGCCAGCCGGAACAGCATCGACTTGGACAACGCGTAGGCGAACTGACTTTTGGCTTCGGCAGGGTTGATGGCTGGGCGTGCGCCGATGAATACAAACTGGCCCCGCCCTCGACGCTCGAAGTATTCCAACAAGGGGCGCACGATGTTGTAAGCCGTCGTAAAGTTGAGTTTGATCATTTTATCCAACTCATAGCCTGTCGTTTCCGAGATGCTGCCGGGCTGCCAGCCGCCCACGATACAAATGGCGGTCTCCACTCCCGGGTCTTGGGCGATGATGTTTTTCACATAGCCCTCCGACACGGTTTCGTCGGTCAGGTTGAGGAATTGAGTGTGGATGTGAGCGGCCAAAGGGCTTTCGCTGAACAGGCGGGAGTTTTCGCCGAGGCCCAGCGCAGCGTACACTTTGTGGCCGTCTTTAGCGAAACGTTTGACGACGGCTTGCCCGAGATTACCGGCTGCGCCGGTGACGATGATGGATTTCATTTTAAACGATAAAAACGATGAAGGATGTGAATGACGAGACAAGAAAATGTCGAAATAACCCAATGGCGAAACCGCGACCTCACGATTTTATCTCTGCCCTGAGCCTATCCAAGTCACGGACGAGGAGTCTTTTTCGGTTGAAGGTCAGTATTTTAGAATATTGAAGGTCGTTGAGCGTCGTTGTCACCGTCTGACGAGAAGTGGCGGTAAGGTTGGCTATCTCTTGGTGCGTGATGGGCTTGTGCAGCACCCATTCATAGCCGACGCGCTGGCCTTTTTGGGCCGTGAGATGCACGAGGCACTCCACCACGCGGCTGCGCGAATCACGAAAAACGAGCGACTCTAAGCGCTGCTCCATGTCCTGCTGGCGGGAGGCGACAAGTTGCATCAGCAGCATCGTCAGGTCGGTACGGCCTTGCAGCAACAGCAGCATATCGGGGGCGGAAAGCACACGCAGCAGGGTATCCTGCAAAGCCACCGCTTGATCGCGGCGCGGCTCGTCGCTGATGATGGCCTGCTCGCCGAAGAGGTCGCCGCCGCTGAAAATGCCTTTCGTCACTTCCTTCTGCTCCTCGCCCAGAGCACTGATTTTCACCCTGCCTTCAGCGATGAAATACACGCAGTCTGCTTCGTCGCCCGGCTGGAACACGCACTCACCCCGGCGCACCCGGCGCAAGCCCGACTTGCTGGCGTGGCCCAAGTCTTTGGGGGTAAAAAAGGTTTCCATGAAGTTGGCGGGGCGCGGCAGGGTCTGGACGAGAATGTTCATAGCGGAAGATTTTTTCGGTGCGACTTCGTGATTGATGGGGCAAAGGTGAGGGGCGGGGCGGGAGCGAAAGTTTACCTGGGTTACATTGCTGTTTTTTTTGAAAAACTACACTCAAACTCAGCCTTCTGGCAAATCCACGCCGTCCACACCTGTGCTGCGCCCAGCATACCGAGCAGCGGAGCGGTCAGGTAAATCCACAGGTGAGCGAAATTGCCCGCCGCTACCGCCGAAGCCAGCGAGCGGGCGGGGTTCATGGACATCCCGGAAATCGGAGCCTCAAACGTGATGTACAGCATCACCAAACAGCCCGCGAAGAGGCCGGTGTAGGGTGCCGTTTTTTCGAAATTGCTGGAGTACAACACCGTCAAGAGCAGCCCAAAGGAGATGGCCGCTTCGCAAATGAAAGCCACGAGCGGGCCAGCCATTCCGGGCTGGGTCTGTACAAAATTTACCTCCGGCGCACCGGCGTATGCGGAAAAAAAGACCTTGAACAGCAGCATAGCCGCCGCCCCGCCGATGCACTGGGCTGCGATGTACCAGACTGCATCCGAGCGGTTTATCTTTTTCAGAAACAAAAAAGTGAGCGTCACAGCGGGATTCATGTGCGCCCCTGAGCGCTGGCCCCAACGGGAGTAAATGAGGCACACGGCAGTCGCGCCCATCGCTATACCCATCAGCCAGCGGCGCACGAAAGGGTCGGATATCCACAGCCTGCCGGGCAGATCGGGCAGTTCCAGCAGTCCGGCAAAAAAGGTGGCCGAGAGCATGAAGGTGCCCAGTGCCCAAGCCTCAATGAGGTATTGGGGCCAGTTGTTTTTGAGTGCGTTGAGCATGGCGTATGTTTGTGGTAAAATTGAAAAAGCGATGACGATTACTTTGGAACTGCCCTACGAATTGGAGACCCACCTTCAGCAAGAAGCGAGTCAAAAAGGCGTGAGCCTGAACCGCCACATTTTGCAAAGGCTGGACGCGAACGGTGAGTTTGTCAGCAAAATACCGCTGACTGATAGCGAGTTGTTGCAAAAAATCAACCTCGGCTTGCCAGATGAAACTTGGTTTGAGTACCGCCGCCTGACCGCACTCCGCAAGGCGGAACTGCTCACGGGGGCTGAACATCAAAGACTCATCGAACTGGTACACACCGTCGAGGGAGCGCACGTTGAGCGCATGAGGCACGTCATGGACTTGGCTCGCTTGCGGGGCGTGACGCTTGACCAAATCATGAATAGCCTCGGTCTAAAGCCTGTAGAAGATGAGTGACCGCCTCAAAAAAATGGTAGAGAAGCGTGCTCGCGGCTGCTGCGAGTACTGCCTTTCTCAAGTAAAATATTCGTCTGGCCCGTTTTCAAAGGAGCATATCTGGCCCAGGGTCAATGGCGGCAGCGACGACTTTGACAACCTTGCCTTTTCCTGTCAAGGCTGCAACAACATCAAGTCCGTCGCCACCACTGGCGAAGACGATGTGCTGGGTTTGGAAGTGCCGCTTTTCAACCCCCGTCAGGATGTCTGGAGCGAACATTTCGAATGGCAGGACAATTTCCAGGTCATCGTAGGCATCACGTCCACAGGGCGGGCCACTGTTAACCGTCTTGAACTGAATCGCGCTGGTTTGCTCAACCTTCGGAAAATCATGGTTGCTTGTGGGGTTCACCCGCCCAAGTAAGCCCAAGCCTCGATGAGGTAATTGGGCCAGTTGTTTTTGAGCGAGCGGAGCATGGCGTATGTTATTTTAAAAGCGTCGCTCCCCAAAAACCGTCCCCCTTCGTCATCAGCGTATTCTCCGGGGTGGTTTTGATTTCTTTTTCCCAGTTTGTCAGCGCGTTGGCGTAGAAAGTTTTGAAAAACAGCACATTGCGCCCGTTCACGATCTTGTAGCACACCGGGTTGATTTCCACTTTTTCGCCACGCACAGCCATCGCATGGCCGCACCAGCCGCCCCAAGCCGGTTCATACTGGGCAGGGTTGGTTTTAAATTCCGTCAGGTTTTCGGCACTGGCAAACCAGTAGATCACGCCTTCGTAGTCGTAGGCCCGGCTGATGCTGCCCTTTTTCGGGCCGCTGCTTTTGAAGTACGACACCGGGTCGTAGCCGTCAATCGCCACACGCTCTTTGGTGAGGCGGAAATGCTTCGTGCGTGGGTTGTCCAGCGCAGAAAAGGCACTCGTGGCACGGCTGGCAGTAAATGCAGCGGGTTTGTGGGAGGAGGTTACGGCGGCGATAATGCCCACCGCAAGGATGGTGGTGAGTGAAAATTTCATAGTGATGATGTTTGAAATGAAATGGTTGGCAACCCCAC
>JAYSUY010000789.1:0-1305 GCA_043718855.1 Saprospiraceae bacterium
GAAGCGTGGCCTGAGCGGTTTGCAGCACCCGCCGAGCGATGGCAACCGAGTCCGGGCTGGTCGGGCTGCCCGCATGATTCGGGAAAATGGCGGTGAAACTATCGCCTGCGAAGTAGGGGATGAAGCCGCCCTGCTGGTACACGAGCGCGACCGTGGGCTGGAAAATGTGGTTGAGCGCGACGGAAAGTTCTTCTGCGCCCTCAGCCCCCTGCTGCATCAGCGTCTCGGTCAGGCGGGTGAATCCGCTGAGGTCCACAAAGATGGTGAAAGCGCTCAGGCGGCCTTCCAGCAGGCCATGTCGGTAATTTTCCTGGATAAAATGCGGCAGGAAGTGTCTCAAAACTATGTAGGCAAAAATTTGTGCGGGTGAAGTTACGAGCTTTGCCAGAACGGGCTTTCCAAAAGTCAAAACTTTCGGCAAGAGGATGCTGCCTACCGCTCTGCTACGCACAACTCAGTAGAATGTTCACCCGAAAATTCTTGCTCCCCCCCGTCACCGAGCCATCGCGGCAGCAGATACAACAAGGCCCAGTCAAAGGAGAAATCCTCTGGCTGGGCCTTGTCAAATATCCCTGTAGCAGATTACATTTTCACCAACTTGCGCACGGCTTCTGCACCATCAGCCCAAGTAGCGATCACATGATACAACCCAGGTGGAAGCCCATCTGCGTAGCAATGGACGAATTCACCTTGCGCAACCTTGCACCTTTGCTCCCACACCAAGTGCCCTATGGAATCAAAAAGCCGTATGTGCTGCACTTCGGTATGTCGGTCATTGCGCACATCGAACGCCCCGCTGGTGGGATTGGGAGATAAAATGAACTGCGCATTGCCCATCATGGGCACCGGAGCCTCTTCGTCAGATACCAAACGGCAGGGGCTGTAGTAGTTGCCAAAAGGCATTTCAAGCAGTATGCCCACAATCGTGTCCAAGCCGAAGTTTTCTATTTCCCGGATGCTGATGTATGGAATAAAAGGAACTGAGCCACTGAAATCTACATCTTTTTTCAGGTGATACACCATCGAATCAGCCTTGGGCGCACAACTGTAAATGATATCAGGCGAACCCAGCCAAGCAGAAAAGGGGTCAGCAATCTGAACAAAATAGTCTGGCGTGAAATATACATTCTCTCGACAATAAGCTGCGTCAAAGACACTTCGGTCCCAGTAGACGGTGACAGGCTGGTAGACGGCCCGAATCAGAAAAACGAAATCGCCACCAAGGGTACATTCTGGAGCATTGATGGCTGTCTCTGTATGGGTGAAAAACCTTTTGTACGTTGGAGCATCATCGGTTCCCCATGG
>JAYSUY010000790.1:0-3570 GCA_043718855.1 Saprospiraceae bacterium
GGAGCCGCCCGGAAGGGTACTTGTACCATAGCCATCCCGACAGCGAGTGGCGCGGTAGAGGATTTTGCTGTATGGGAAATTGCGATGATGGCCCCCGAACTGGCCGCCCGCTACCCCGACATCCGCACCTACGCGGGCCACTCGCTGAGCAATCCGGGCAGGACGGTGCGCCTCAGCAGCACCCCGCGCGGCTTTCAGGCCATGATCATGCGCCCCGATCTGGGGGTGGAGTATGTGAAGACCTACGCTGCCGATCAGCAGGAATACTACATCGCCTACGACCGTGCCGACGAGCCGGTCAGCCCGTATTCGGGGCTTACGACGGGTGTGATGCCAGGAGCCGCCATGCCGCCCGCCCTCTCGGACACGCCCTCCTACGCTATGGCTTCGGCGGACATGCCCTACGCACCAGCGGTAGAGTCGCGCGGCGACCTGCTGGAGCCTGTGAAACTCAGGGTGTACCGCTATGCCGTATCGTGTACCGGCGAGTTTGGGGTGGATCACGGTGGCACGGTGCCGCTGGCGCTGGCGGCAGTGGTGGAATACACCAACGTGGTGAGCGCGGTATTCGAGCGCGACATTGCCATGCGCTTTCAATTGGTGGCCAACAACGACAAAGTTATTTTTGTGGATCCGGTCACTGACCCGTTCTCAGGAACAGAAGCAGGCCAGTGGCTGGGGCAAAACCCAGGTGTTCTGAACAGCGTGATCACAGCTGCCAAGTACGACCTCGGCCACGTTTATGCCCGTTATATGGGTGGTAGCGCAGCTGGTGTTGCAGGTGCCATCGGCAACGCCTGCGCCAGTTCCACCAAGGGCGAGGGCTGCTCCACTGGTAACCTTGTGGGCAACACGGGCAGATACCAAGACCGCTTCCTCATCGTGGTCGGCCAAGAAGTGGGCCACCAGATGGGCGGCGGCCACACTTGGAACCGCTGCGACGGCGGCGGCGGCAGACAGGGCATTTCGGCTTTCGAGCCAGGCAGCGGCAGCACCATCATGTCGTATGGCGGGAGCTGCGGTAGCGACAATGTGCAGAACTACTCAGACTTGTACTACCATGCGGGTTCAATTGAGGAAATCAAAACCTACTACGTCAGTGGACCGGGGAGTGGCTGTGGCTCCTATCTGGAAACCACCAACACTGCGCCTACGGTGACGTTGCCTTACACCGATGGGTTCTATATCCCCATCAGCACCTACTTTCAACTTGATGGTAGCGCCACTGACCCTGATGGTGACAAGATGAGTTACTCGTGGGAGGAAATGGATGCTGGCCCCGAAGTGCCGCTGGGCGAGCCGAGCGGTGACGCTGCGATTTTCCGCACTTGGCTGGCTGATACAGTCAATACTTACCGCTACTTCCCTCGCATTCAGACGATTATCAGCGGAGGCTCCGCCATCGTAGAGCAACTGCCTACTTATACCCGCCCGCTGACGTTCCGCCTCACAGCCCGAGACAACCGCCCCGACGGTGGTGGTGTGGGCTGGGCTGATGTTGCTTTCAGGGCTACAGATGAAGCCGGGCCGTTCCGGGTGGCTTACCCGAACGCGAACGGTGTCTCGTGGCGCGTCGGCGAGTACGCTAACGTGATTTGGGATGTGGCCAACACTGACAGGGGGCTGGTGAATTGCAAAAAAGTCAACATCCGGCTCAGCACAGACGGTGGCAAAACGTACCCCATCAAGTTGGCTGAAGGAGTGGCCAACGATGGCAGCCAGTATGTGCTGGTACCCAGTAACCTCAGCCTTTCCTGCCGAATCCGGGTGGATGGTGCAGACAACGTGTTCTTCGACATCTCCAATTCCAACTTCCGCATCCTCAACCCCGCTACACCTACCCTGAGCCTCGGCCTGAGTACCGATGCTGCTCAGGTATGCCAGCCGGGTTCGTTCAGTACCCAAGTGCTGACCTCGGGTACGCTGGGTTTCAGCACGCCTGTTGCGCTGTCGGTGTCGCCAGTCGGCTTGCCCGCAGGAGCTGTCGTTTCGCTCGACAAAACCACCCTTAACCCCGGCGAGCAAGCCAACTTGGTGGTGGACATGAGCCAAGTGCCACAATCGGGGGTTTACACCTTCAATGTGAAAGCCGTCGCCATCGGCACGACCGACACGCTGCTTCGCCCCATTACGCTCACCTACTTTACCAATAATTTTTCAGCCCTGGCATTGCAATCGCCCGCCGATGGTACCAACGGAGCCGCGCAGAGTCAAACCGTGCGCTGGTCGCTTGTGCCAGATGCTACGCTCTACGACGTGCAAGTGAGTACCACCCCGTCGTTTGCTGCTGGCACCATCATCGCATCAAAGTCAAATGTGGTCGTGGACACTTTCAAAATTCCGGTTTTGCTGGAAAAAAGCAAGGCATACTACTGGCGGGTGCGGCCCAAAAACGAGTGCGGCGAGCATGACTGGACGGAGGCGTTTTTCTTTTCCACTTTCGTGGAAAGTTGCTCTACATTCGGGGCCAACGACCTCCCCAAATTCATCTCAGCCAGCGGGACGCCTACCATCGAATCGCAAATTACGCTCAACGCAGGAGGTACGATCAAAAGCATGAACGTGAAGCAGTTGAAAGGTTCGCACACTTTTTTCAAGGACTTGGACGTACGGCTCATCAGCCCAAAAGGCACGGAAGCCACCCTGTTCAAAAGCCGTTGTGGGGGCCTCAGCATCAGTTACGACATCAAACTGGACGACAATGCACTGGCGCTCTTCGCTTGCCCGCCCGGCAACATGGCTTTTTCTTATCGGCCAGAAACCCCGCTCAGTGCCTTCGTTGGCGAAAATTCAACGGGTACTTGGATCCTGCGGGTGAAGGATACCCAGTCCAGTTCGGGCGGTAGTCTTGACGCGCTTCAACTGGAGTTTTGCGCAGCAGTGACACTCAATCCGCCATTTTTGGTCAACAACAACACGCTTTCGCTGCTGGCTGGCACCGATGCCACCGTCAGCGCCGACCTGCTGCGGGTAGATGACGCGAACAACACGCACAGCCAGCTGCTCTTCACGCTGGTTTCGGTGCCACAAAACGGGGAACTCCGACTGAATGGCACTCCGCTCGCGCCGGGCGCACAGTTCTCGCAAGCCCAAATTGACAGCGAGTTCCTGCGCTACTACGACGCTGGTGGCAGCAATGCTACCGATGGCTTCCGCTTCATCGCTACCGACAACGAGGGCGGTTTTGTGGCTACGCCAAAATTTAAGATTCAGCCCATGACCGTCGGCACTCACGAGCCGGGCCAGGCTGCGCTCACGTTTGGCTTGTTCCCCAACCCTGCCGATGAGTCGGTGTGGGTCACTTTCGAGGGGCCAGCCGAATCGGAAGCCAGCATCCAGGTATTCAATACCGCTGGTCAGGTCGTACAGTCTGCTATGATGGCACAGGGCAACGAGCGGCTGCAGCTCCACTTGGCTACGCTCCCGCAGGGCGTGTACATCGTACAAGTTGAAAGCGAAGCGGGTGTAGGCACTAAGAAATTGGTCGTGAAGTAATTGGCTACAACAATGGAACGCGGATGACGCTGATGCTGCGCAACGCGGATTTAAGCGGATTTTGGTATAGTTGTA
>JAYSUY010000080.1:0-2381 GCA_043718855.1 Saprospiraceae bacterium
CTGGCCCGAGGCATGGTGAACAAGCGGATGGAGCGCGAACTGAACGCGATTGTGGAGCGGCATGTGGACGACCCGAACACGCCGCTCCCGCTCACTGGCCCCCGCATCGGCACGGTGACGGCGCGGGAGTTTTTGGAGGAAGAAACGCTGCCGCCGCCGAAGCCGCCCTTCTGGACGGCAGACCTCCGTCGGGCTATCACACTGGCTGCCGCCGCACTGCTGCTGGGCTGGGCGGGGCTTTCTTTGGAAAAAACCGACACGCTGCACCGCGCCGTTTTTGGAGAAAAAAACGCCGCTGCGCAGGAGCAGGCCGACTTGCGCGACCGCTTTTTTGTCCATGAAAAAATTGAGGTGGACAGTGCGGTATGGTACAACAATCGAGGAGTGAAGGTTTTCCGTGAAGCGGCCCGTACACAATCGGGCAATCCCAGCAAGACAAAAACCCCGGAGGAATCAACGGTCGAAAGCCTCCGCTTTCTCTACTCTGACGCGCCTGCCGCCGCCGCACCATTTTTTGAAAAAGCCGCCGCGCTGCGCAGCGGCAACTACCCGCTGGCCGCAGCCAACGGGCAAAAACTGCACTATAACATCGGCGCAGGGCTGTTCAATCAGGTCGTTTCGGGCAGCAGCGACCCCGACGCGAGGGCCGAGCGGCTCGGCGAGGCCCGCTCTTTTTTTGAAAAAACCGACAGCACGGACGCGCTGCACGGGGCGGGGCTGTGCTGGTTTTTCTTGTATAAAACCAAAGCGAGCGGGCCTCGGCCACCTCGTGGGGGCAGTGCGGCAGATGCTGCGAAGCAGCTGCTTACTTCTGCCCAAAGCATTTATGAGCGCATCGTGGCCGACACTGCGCGGCGGGGGTATTTTGACACGGTGGGGGTGCATCCGAATTTGAGGGAGTTGCTCGCAAGTGCCGGGGTGGCTCAAAGTCGCTCCAGTACTGCCCCTGATGCCAACGGCGACCAACAGAGCGTAAAATACTTGATTTACGATAGCCTGCCTCAGTTGCAGAGTAAAATTAGGGCGACACGAAGCAAAGTCGTTGTACTTTATTTTTGGACAACGTGGAGTAGACCAGACGTTGAAGGGCTACCGATACATGACAGTTTAACACTAAAATATTCTTCCAGAGATGTGGAGGTGTTGCTTATCTCACTTGATTTTAAAAGTCAGAGAAAAAAGAAATTTGAGCCATTTCTGAAAGAAAAAAGACTTCGATCCCAAGTAATATTATTCGCAGACCAAGATGCCGACACATGGATACCCCAGATTGAAGAAGCTTGGGATGGTACCATCCCAGCAACACTAATCATCGGGAAAAATGGTAAGAGGGGATTCCATTTGGGGAAGTTTCCCAATTATAAGGCACTTCAATCAGCTGTTGACAGCATACTCAATTTTCCCAAAAGAGAGGCTGACTTACCGAAAAGCCAAGCCGCCATACTGGCCGAGATAGCCCGCAACATGGTATCCGTGCCGGGCGGCACCTTCCAGATGGGCTGCGACAGCCTGCGCGACGGCAACTGCTCCGACGACGAAAAGCCCCTGCACACCGTCCGCTTGGGCGGCTTCTCCATCTCCAAGTACGAGGTCACGCAGGCGCAGTGGCGGGCGGTGATGGGCAGCGACCCGCCCGAACTGAACAACAAGGGCTGCGACGACTGCCCGGTGGAGCGCGTGAGTTGGGACGACGTGCAGGAGTTTTTGAAGATGCTCAACAGCAAGACAAAAGGCGGCTACCGCCTGCCCACCGAAGCCGAGTGGGAGTATGCAGCACGGGGCGGGCCAAAATCTGCTGGGTTCAAGTACTCAGGAAGCAACAATGTGGACGAGGTGGCTTGGTACGAGAGCAACTACAAGGAAGGCAACACCTTCGGCAGCGAAAAAACCACTCGCCCCGTAGGCACCAAAAAGGCCAACGAACTGGGGCTGCACGACATGAGCGGCAACGTGTGGGAGTGGTGCAGCGACCGGTACGGGGAAAAGTACTACTCGGAGAAAACGGCTTTGGACAACCCGAGGGGGCCTGAAAAAGGGTCGGGCCGGGTGCTTCGTGGTGGCTCTTGGGACCACTATGACGACGTTTGCCGCGCCGCGGACCGCTACGATTTTGTGCCTGTCCTCAGGAACAACAAGTTTGGTCTCCGGCTCGCCCAGGACTGAGTTACCCTTTGCGCTTTATCCCTTTTACCCTCTGCCTTTTTTTCTTTTTCTTTTTTTCTTTTTAGGCGGCCTTAGCCGCCTTTTTGCCGTGGGGTGGGCGAGGTGGGCCGGATTCGGCGCAGCCGAAAAAATTTTTTTTTGGGGGGTACTTTTAAAACAATTTTGGGCCGCTTGCCCGCTGGCTACGAGTGTTCCCGCCCACCACAAAGCCCAAGCGC
>JAYSUY010000791.1:0-10130 GCA_043718855.1 Saprospiraceae bacterium
TATCGTAGCGAAGCGGAGATATCTACACAACCCGGACTCAGGTGACCTCCCAAAAGGCTTGGCTTGTGTGGATGTCTCCGCTTCGCTACGACATGACAAGCCCGCTTTTTTAAAGTAACGAAGTAGAATTAGGAACGCGTGTAAAAAATAACTTGCGAAGTTTGACTCTCAGTTCCTTGGTTGTCAACAGATTAAAAAACCAAAGTTCACAACTTATTTTTCACACGTTCCTAAATTGGTTATCAATCACTGACTCATGTTACGCGCGGTGTTTGAAACATGAGTTGTACTGTAAATTTGTGGATGGAAAAACTACCTTGACTTGTACACGGATTATCTACAAGTGACTTTTCGGATGGCGATAGCCACAGGCTTGTCCAAGATGGTTGATGGCTCGGTTTCTCAGGACAAAATTACCCGCCTTTTGTCCGGCCCGGAATTCACGAGCCAAGACCTTTGGAGGGCAGTAAAGCCCTTGGGGCGGGAGTACCAAACCAAACCAAAACGGCCTGCCTGATTTTTGACGACAGCATCGAGGATAAACCTTACACTGATGAGAACGAGTTGGTTTGTTGGTATTACGACCACACAAAGAACCGCTCGGTGAAAGGCATCAACCTTTTGACGGCATTTTATCAAAGCCGCTTTCAAAGAACTGCATTCCCTAAAATCTGCATCGCTCCTTCACGAGCCGTGCGTAACATGAGTTACTTAATTTTGGTGAGGTACTTATGCTTCCTGCCTGCCTATATTTTTAGCTGACAGTCTGCTGTGTTCAGGCAATTATTTCAATCATAGACACACAATCAAATCACCCATCACATGATCAAACGCATTGTCCGCATGACCTTCCGGCCCGAAGTGGTGGAGGCATTTCGCAACGAAGTTTTTGAGCAAAGCAAAGACCGCATCCGGGCTTTTCCCGGCTGTCTGCACATGGAGTTGTTGCAGCAGCGCGGGCAGCCGCACATCTTGTTCACGCTCAGTATTTGGGAAAGCGAAGCTGCGCTGGAAGCCTACCGCCAGAGCGATTTGTTCCGCAACACTTGGCTGCGCACGAAGGCTGGTTTTGCGGGAAAAGCGGAGGCCTGGACAGTGGATGTGCTGGATGCGCCGTGATGGCCGCACTTAAAACTTGTACTTCCCTCCACCATGTAGGGGTTCGAAACAGTTTCTAAGGCAATTTTACCGCCGTCAGGTGGCTTGGCCAGCATACAATCCAAACTACGACCAAAGCGGGAGAGCGGCTGCCCCTACTTCTTCCGCCCCCCCAAAAACCGCTTCACCTTCCCCAGCATCCGCGCAAACTTGCCCCGCTGCTTGGGCTGCTGCTCGCCGCCGGAAGCAGTCGGTTCGGGTTCCATCACCGGCACCATCACCGAGCGGTGCCCGGAGCCTCCCGAAGTGTCGCCAAAGTTGGGGTACACAAACTGGTCGAACAACTGCTGGATGCCGGGGCGGCGCAGCTCGGGCTGCAAGCCCGCGATGAGCGGGTCGTAGTCGCTGCGCACGTCAATTTTGTACGTCGATTGGGAAGCAACCGCCTGCTCCGTCCAAGCCGAGTGCAGCGTGAACGCGTAGTTCATCAGCGGGCTGTTGAGCGTACACACCGGCCCGCGTGCTAAGTTGGCCGCATCGAACACCCACACCTCGCACTGGTAATTGTCGCCGCCCGCGTTCGGGTAGTTCACCAATGTGGTGGTGAAAAGGTAGCCATCCATCTGCGGGTCGAGGCCCAGCGAAGGGTTCCGCTTGGGTACAAACTGTATCGATTTGAGGATAACTTCGGGGCCAAACTGGTAAAAATCAGCGATTTGCATGGCTGCCGTGTCTTGGCGCGAAATCACGAACGGTACACCCTGCTGTGTCAGTTTCAGCAAATCCTCCTGCGGCACCTTGCGATTGGGGTAGTCAAAATACAGGTCGTAGATGAACTTCGTGAGCAAGCGCGGGTCCATGCCGTAGCACGACCAGTAGATGTGGCGCACCTGCGGCACAGCCACTTCAGTCGAGATCATGTCGCGGTAAGTGTACAGCCCCACGCCCCAAGTGTGCGCCCCGATGTGGGCCGGGTCGGCGGTGTTGCCCGGCAGTTCGATCACCTCAAAACTTTGGGTCGTTCCCTGGTTGGCATCAATTACCGCCTTGCCGATGCGCCCGATGTCCATCGAGCCGGTAGAGATGAGGCCGAACACCGAAGGATCGGCAGCCTGTGCGCCATCGGGGGCCAAGCGGTCGAAGCGGCGCACCCACTCCGCCAGGCAAGCCGCGCTGTTGTGCGCCAAGTGCAGGGTAATGAGTCCGTTGGGGTTGGCGTACTCGGCGGAAAAGTGGACGGCTTCCAGCGGGATGGGCTGCTGGAGTTTGGTGCAGACCACCGTGTTTTTGCCGCTCACGAGGTCGCTGCGTTTTACCAAGTAAATGTCGAGGAAGGGCAGTTGCGGTGCGGTGAGTTCTTTGCGCAGCCACTCGTCTAGTTTTTTGCTGGAAAACGGCACGTTGAACATCAGGTCAAGTGTAAACTTGAAGGTCGCGTCGGCCAGCACGATGTAGTCCTGCGTGAGCGTGGTCTGGTGCATACATTGCTCAATCTCAATGCCTTTTCCGTTTTCGTCTACCACCCGCCACTTGTCCATAGGGCCGTTACCGCCCGCCCAGCGCAGCAGGTACACCTCTGCTGGGTCGTTGAGTTTTTGTTTCTCCTTGTGGTGGTGCTTGAAGATGCCGCTCAGCCAAGTGAGCGCGTGCTTCTCCGTCTCTTCCACCTTGCCCAGCAGACGCTTCTGGATTTCCAGCAGGATGTTGGCCACACCCTTCACATCCTTCAAGTCGCCCGCGATGCGGTCGAACAGCTTCTCCATCAACAAAGTATCTTGCCCCAGCAGGTTCGACAGTGCCTCCTGTTGCAGCAGCGCCTTCATGTCTTTGGTAAAATTGACGAAGAAAAACTCGCGTGTAACGGGATCGAAAGTGGGGTGTGCCGAAGACTGCACCACCGGGAATGCGAACGCCTCGGCGGGCGTGGAGGCCACCCACTCTTGGTTGGTGCCGATGGCCGTGATGAGTTGCATGCTCACGGGGTCGAACTCCCAAGGGCGGCCCGCGTCGTAGCAAGCGGCGAGGCGCGGGGCGGGGTCGTTGGCAAACCGGAAGGGCGTGACGGCGGTGTTGAGCAGGTTGCGGGTGCCGAGGTCGAGGGCCATGCGCGAGATGCCCATGTTCCAGAAATTGAAGAGTTTGCCATAGCCGTTGGCGTTGCCCTGCTTGGTGGCCACGTCGGCCCAGTAGTCGGGCGGCTTCATCAGGCCGGTCTGCATGTGCACCACCGAGGTACCGAGGTCGAAGCGGAAAAAGTAGCCATCGCCGTTCATGATCGGGCTACCGCTCTCCTGATTGCCGGGCGGGAAGGGCAAACCATCAGAATTGATGCTACCTACGGGCGAGGAGATGTACACATGGCCGAACCAGTCGGTGGGCAGTTGGCCAGTTTTGACATTCAAATCGGCGGAAACTTCGTCGCGGGTGGCAGCGATGAGCGGACAGTTGGTGGTGGAAGACATTTCGTTTCGTTTTTGACCAATGCTGCGGCAAGCGCAGTGTTGGGAGCAAAGTTAGACAGGTAAACGACATTTTCAAGGCATGGGATATGGAGAAAAAAATGCCCCAAGCCGCTGCTCGTCAGGCTTTGCCTTCCCCGCCAAATCCGAAAGTTCGTTTTAGATTTGCAGGGCAAATGCCGCCGCACTGCTCACTGCTCACCCCTCACTGCTCACTCGTTGGATACCGCCACTCTCCTCCGCAAAGTCCGCAAGGTCGAAATCAAGACCCGACGACTCACCCGCAACCTGTTCACGGGCGGCTACCACAGTGCATTCAAGGGCTTGGGTATGTCGTTCAGCGAGGTGCGGCCCTACCAGTGGGGCGATGACGTGCGCAACATCGACTGGAATGTGACGGCCCGCACAGGCGAGACTCATGTGAAGATGTACGAGGAAGAGCGCGAACTCACGGTGATGCTGCTGGTGGATGTGAGCGGATCATCGTTTTTTGGCACCACTGGCCAACTCAAGCAGGAGGTGCTGACCGAAATCTGTGCGGTGCTGGCTTTTTCTGCTGATACCAACAACGACAAGGTGGGCCTACTGCTGTTCGCTGACGAGCCGCTGCTGTACATCGCTCCGAAAAAAGACCGCCAGCACACGCTCCGATTGCTCCGCGAACTACTTTCCGTACAACCCGCCGAGCGCGGCACCAACCTCGCAGCGGCCCTACATTTTACCCGCAATATCCTGAAAAAGAGGAGTGTGTGCTTCGTGCTATCCGACTTCATGGCCACTGGATACGAGACGGCGCTGCGGGTGATGGCCCGCCGCCACGACTGCATCGGCCTGCACTGCTGGGACCCTCGCGAGCGCACCCTGCCCGACGTGGGCCTACTCCAACTCCGCGACCCCGAATCGGGCCAGCAGCAGTGGGTGGACACCACTCACCCCGATTTTCAACGCAACTACACCGCCACTTTTGAGGCCCGCCGTAGCCAGACCGAGGCCATGTTCCGCCGGGCTGGGGCTGATTTTTTGAGCCTGCTGACTACGGAGTCGTACACCCACGCGCTGCTGGAGTTTTTTGAGCGGCGGGCGAAGCGCTGAGGGCAGGTACCCCGGAACTCCGTTCCGGGTGTGGTTTTGAGAAATAATACCGGCAGTTTTTGCGCGAACGCCGCCCGGAACGGAGTTCCGGGATACTTGGTCAACATTGGCAAACTTCCACCTCCCTCTTTTTAAAATGGCCCGAATCGCTACCTTCGCCCCTCGTTTTTCGGAACAAAGCAGCCCAGCCCCTGTTTGGCCTGTCTCTGGCCGAAATCAGCAACCCTCCTTCGGTAAACCTACGGCGGGTAAACCAGCAACTAACAACCAGCAACTAACAACCAACAACTTATCACACTCACCTTCGGATGGCAAATTTCAAATCGGACGTAGAAGCGGTAGATGCTCTGGCAAAAGCCTACAAAGACCTTTCAGCAGAAATCAGCAAAGTCATCGTCGGGCAAGACGATGTGGTACGCGCGGTGATCATTTCCCTTTTTTCCAATGGACACTCCCTGCTCGTCGGGGTGCCTGGATTGGCTAAAACGCTGCTCGTCAGCACCATAGCAGAAGTGCTTGACCTCGAGTTCAAGCGAATCCAGTTCACGCCCGACCTGATGCCCTCAGACATCACCGGCAACGAAATTCTGGCCGAAGACCGCCATTTTCGCTTCACACGCGGCCCCGTATTTTCCAACATCGTGCTGGCCGACGAGATCAACCGTACCCCGCCCAAGACCCAAGCTGCGCTGCTTGAAGCGATGCAGGAGCGCTCGGTCACTGTCAGCGGCACACGGCACATACTGCCCACCCCTTTCTTCGTACTGGCTACGCAAAACCCCATCGAACAGGAAGGCACCTACCCGCTGCCCGAGGCCCAGTTGGACCGTTTCATGTTCAACATCCCGCTCACCTACCCGACCTACGAGCAGGAAGTGGAAGTGGTGAAAAACACGACGTCCGCCCGTCAGGTACAACTGAACCACATCCTGAACAGCGAGCAAATCCTTGAATTTCAACAGGTCATCCGCAAAATACCCGTGTCGGACAACCTGCTCGAATACGCCGTCGGCTTGGTCTCCAAGACCCGCCCCGGCACTACCCGCGCCACCAAAGAGGCTAACAACTACCTCAGTTGGGGAGCAGGGCCGCGCGCCAGCCAGTATCTCGTGCTGGGTGCCAAATGCCACGCCGCCATTCGGGGAAAATACTCACCCGACATCGAAGACGTGAAGGCCATCGCCAACCTCGTGCTGCGCCACCGCATTGTGCGCAACTACAAGGCTGAGGCAGAAGGTGTTACGGAAGAAAACATCATCGAAGCACTTCTTTGAGGGTCTTGGTTATTGGTTGTCGGTTCTTGGTTGCTGCGCAACTCTTTGAAGAACCGACAACCAACAACTAAGAACCAACAACCAACAAAATGAAATACCTCATCACCGGACTCGGCAACGTTGGCTACGAGTACGCAGGTACGCGGCACAACATCGGCTTCGATGCCGTTGATGCGCTGTGTAAAGACCTCGAAGGCGAGTGGCGCAGCGACCACCATGGCGACTTGGCTCAGGTGAAATTCAAGGGCCGCACGCTCGTGCTGCTCAAGCCCAACACCTACATGAACCTGAGCGGCAAAGCCGTGCGCTACTGGCTGCAAAAGGAAAAGTTGGAAGTGGGAAACAGCCTCGTCATCTGCGACGATCTCAATTTGCCTTTCGGCAAGCAGCGGCTGCGGCCCAAAGGCTCCGATGGTGGCCACAACGGGCTGAAAAGCATCCAAGAACTGCTCGGCACTGATGAGTACCCACGCCTACGGCTGGGCATCGGCGATAATTTCTCCAAAGGCCGTCAGGTGAATTTTGTACTCGGCAAATGGTCGGAAGACGAAGCCGCCGAACTGTCCCACCTGCTGGCGCGGGTTCAGGATACCGTCAAGGCGTTCGTGACGCTGGAGTTGGCGAGAGCGATGAATGTGGCAGCGAAGTGAGAGAGGTGACAGAAGGAAGAGTGGCTGCGGCTGCGATTCTTTTCTATTTTTGCCCCGCGTCCATTCGCGCTCCCCACCTATGCTCTTCCAGCCATCTGTCCTCAAAAAACACCTCGCCGACCTTGATGCCGCCAAAGTCAGGGCTGCCTACGACCGCTTCCGCACCCACTTTGCCGACCCGGCCAAGCAAGAAAACATCCGCAGCGCGAAGGAGGAGCAGTACCAAGAGGGCTTCCTCCGCGACCTCTTCGTGGATGTGCTGGGCTACACCCTCAACCCCTCGCCGGGCTACGACCTCAGCACCGAGTTCAAGAACCTGACCGATGCCAAAAAGGCCGACGGTGCGGTGCTGCTGGACGGCAAGGCCATCGCGGTCATCGAATTGAAAGGTACCAACACTACCGATTTCAAAAAGATAGAAGAGCAGGCGTTTCGCTACAAAAACAACCAGCGCGGCTGCCGCTATGTGGTCACCAGCAACTTCGAGCGGCTGCGGTTTTATGTGGACGATGCCACCGAGTTCGAGCAGTTCGACCTGTTCTCGCTTGACTATGAGGCATTTGCCCGGCTCTGGCTCTGCTTGGCAAAAGTCAACCTGATGGCGGGCCTCCCGGCTGACATCAAAGCCCGCAGCATCATGCAGGAGGAGCAGGTGACCCGCAAACTCTACGCGGATTACAGCCAATTCAAGCACACCCTGTTCGGCGACCTCTGCACCCGCAACACCCGCCACGACCGCCTGCTGCTGTTCCAAAAAGCCCAAAAACTCCTCGACCGCCTGCTCTTCATCTTCTTCGCCGAAGACCGGGGCTTGCTGCCGCCCAACTCCATCCACCAGATACTGACCGACTGGCAGAAACTCCGCGACCTCGACGAGCCGGTGAGTCTTTACACCCGCTTCCGCAAATTTTTCGGCTACCTCCACAGCGGCCACAGCAGCCCACAACTCGACATTTTTGGCTATAACGGCGGCCTTTTTGCCCCCGACCCGGTGCTCGACGAGTTGGAGGTGGACGACACGGTGCTCTTCAACGGCACTTGGGCCATCACCCGCTACGACTTCGAGACGGAGGTGGACGTGGATATCCTCGGCCACATTTTCGAGCACTCGCTCAACGAGATCGAGGAGGTGCAGGCCGAGATAGAAGGCCGACCGCTCGACCGCGCCAAGACCAAGCGCAAGAAGGACGGCGTGTTTTACACCCCCAAATACATCACCCGCTACATCGTGGACAACACGGCGGGCGCGCTTTGCCGCCAAAAACAGGCCGAACTCGCCCTCCGCGACGAGGACTACGCCGACCGCGCGGATGCTAAAAAGAAGCGCAAAGAACTGAGCGACCGCCTCAACGCCTACCAGACTTGGCTCGAAGGCATCACCATCCTCGACCCGGCTTGCGGCTCCGGGGCTTTCCTCAACGCGGCCTTCACTTTCCTCGTGGCCGAGCACGAGCGCGTTGACCGGCTCCGCGCCGTGCTCTTCGGCGACTCGCTGCTGCTGCGCGACGTGGAGCTGAGCATCCTTGAAAACAACCTCTTCGGGGTGGACCTCAACGACGAGTCGGTGGAGATCGCCCAACTTGCCCTCTGGCTCCGCACCGCCCGCAAGGGCCGCAAACTCAGTACACTCTCCCAGAACATCCGCGTCGGCAACTCGCTCGTGAGCGACCCAGCGGTGGCGGGCGACAAGGCGTTCGACTGGGCGGTGGCGTTCCCGCAGGTGTTCGCGCAGGGCGGGTTTGATGTGGTGGTGGGGAACCCGCCGTATGGGGCGAGTTTAGACTCGACTACCAAATTGGCTTTCAACGAGTTGTACCAATCTTTTCAAAAAAACAACGACATCTACACCTGCTTTCTTGAAAAAGTCAATTCGCTCATAAACCTGCATGGGGTATGCGGCTACATCATCCCGGTATCTTGGCAGACAGCAGACAACTATCTGAGCACAAGGAGGTTTTTCCTGAAAAACTATGCACTGAAAATCGGGATCAAGTTGCCCTATGATGTCTTTGCCGATGCCTATGTGGACACGGGGATTTATGTTTTCGGAAAAAGAAAGGAAGGCGATTTTGAGGCCGATGTTTATGAGTACCCCGTCCGTTTTGAATTGAGGGATTTGGAGTCTACGATTGCTTTTAAAAAATTGCCCTCATCGAAATGGGAAGCCCACCCACAACTCAACTTGGTGCTCAATCCTGATTTTTACGGTCTTGATTTTTCAAAAAACACAGTGCCGTTGGAGGTACTGTCAGAATCTATTCGAGGAATACTTCCGGGAAATGAGGATGTCCAAAAGGAGAGAGACGAGCGGTTTTCAAAGCCCTACTTCGTCGGCGACGTATATCGGTACGAAATCCACGAAGCCTTTGAGTTCGTGCATTATGGCAGCCATTTGAAAGAAAAGCCGAACCGCTATAACTGGTTTGAAGGAGAAAGGATTTTGGTCAGGCGGCTGATAAACAGGCAGTTTCGCCTCATGGCGACTTTTGTTGACACCGAGTTTGTCAACAAGAAAGACCTCTACGTTCTAAAAATTACAGACAAGAGATTTAGTCCCAAATTCATTCTTGGCCTCATCAACTCAAAGTTGGTTTCATATTTCAAAACCAAAGGCTCGACGACTGCAACGAAAGACGACTTTTCCCAGCTCACACTTTCTGATATTCGCGGCTTACCGATTCCGCTTTGTTCGGCAGTGCAACAAATCGCTGTTGTTGAACGAGTTGAAGAAATCCTTTCTACTCAAAAGTCTCTTTCCGCCCTCGCCGCCCGTTTCCTCCGCCTCCTCACGTCCAAGCACCCCGGCTTGCAGGCCACCAAGAAATTAGAGGCTTGGCCTTCGCTGTCGTTCGCAGATTTTTTGAAAGAAGTGAAGAAGCAGAAAGTGGCGTGGAGCCTGCGCGAGGAGGCCGAGTGGATGGGCTACTTCGAGGAGGAGCAGCGAGCGGCGCGGGCCTTGCAAGGCGACGCGGCAAGGCTGGATGCAGAGATAGACCGGCTGGTGTACGCGCTCTACGGGCTGACGGAGGAGGAGGTGGGGGTGGTGGAGCGGGGGTGAGGGAGAGCGGTGGCAAGACCTTCTCGGATATAGTCAACTTGTTCAAAATGAACGAACCATGAAAGAAAACCAGTTCTCCGAAAAAAAATCGCTCCGCTTGGTGACGGGCAACACCGCCAACTGGCCCGAACTGGCCAAAGACTGCGTGTGCTTCGCCAACTCGCGGGGCGGCGACATTTTTATCGGCATCGAAAACCACGAAAAGATGCCGCCCGCCGGCCAAATCATTGACCCCGACCTGCCTTTCAAAATCAAAAAGCGCATCTCCGAAAACACCGTCAATGTCGGCGTAAACCCCACCATCGAAACAGCCGAAAACGGCGGGCAATACATCCGCCTCACCATCCTGCAAAGCGCCAGCACCATCGCCAGCACCAGCGATGGCAAATACTACTACCGCAGCGCCGACACTTGTATCCCGCTGCTGCCCGACGAACTTTCGAGGCTCTTCACCGACAAGCCCTCCTTCATCTGGGAAACCAAACCTACCCGGATACCC
>JAYSUY010000792.1:0-3568 GCA_043718855.1 Saprospiraceae bacterium
GGTGTTGGCGAACTCGGCGAAGTTGTGCAAGCGGGCATTCGTGATTTCCCAGCCGGACGGGAAAACCTGCGTCAGCGCCATTTCCTCGAAGTTCATGGCACGGGTGCCGGGGTGTGTCACCACCACCTCTGCGATGAAGTCCGTGCCCTGCGGGATGGCCGCCGGGTTCAGCTTCTGGCCGCTGGGGGTGGTATAGTTCACTTCTATTTTCAGGTTGTTGGACGTGGCCGTGGCATCGCCCACCAGCGGCTGGCCCGTGCTGATGAGGCGGGCGTAGAGGATGCCTGCGCCGCTGTTTTTCACCGAAAGCGACTTCTCCGTGCCGTTCAGCGGTACGCTGATTTGGAACACGGGTGTGCTGCTGCCAGCGTTCACCACCTTGCCGTCGCCGAGGTCGTAGCTGAACTTGAATTCGTCGCCCACCTTCGATTTTCCGGCGAATTTTCCGATGGCCAGCAGTGCGTAGGCGGTCGTCTGCGTGGAGTACCAGCTCTCTTGGCTGAGGCTTTCGGCCACGTGGCGGAGGTTGGCGGCAGCGGAGGTCATGTCGCCGAGCAGCACCTGCGTTTCCAGGATCATGGCCTCGTCCCGTAGTTGCGAGCCATAGCTGTGGCCCCAGTAGCTGTACACCTTGCCAGTTGTCGGCAGCGCCTTGGCGATTTCCTTCCCGATTTCCGCCTTGCCGTTCAGGGCGTAGGCAGCGGCGAGGCGCCAGCGGCTTTCGGGGCTGAGGTTCTTGAGTTCCCGCATCCGGTTCATGGCGCCCGTTTCGGGTTTCTTCGCCAAAGCCAGCGTGTAGAGGCGGTAGCTCTGGTCGAGTTCTATCCAACTGTACTCAGCGCCACGGTTGTCGGGGTTCCAGCGCTTGGCCTCGCCCTGTTGGAACTTCACGAAGCGGTCAATCATCGCATCGGGCACTTTGTAGCCGAGCGCCTTGGCTTCCAGCAGGAAGTGTCCGGCGTAGTTCGTGCCCCAAGTATCGTAGTCGCCGCCGGGCCAGTAGGTGAAGGCACCGCTGGGCAGTTGGAAGTTTTTCAGGCCATCAATGGCGGCGCTCACGTTGGCTGTTACCTCTGCCTTTTGCTTGGCGTCGAGCTTGGTCAGCTTGTCCACGTAGAGCTGTGGGAAGGCCGCCGAGGTCACCTGCTCGATGCAGCCGTGCGGGTATTGCAGCAGGTATTTCAGGCGCTCGCCGAGCTTGAGCGGCGGTATGGCAGAGACTTCCAGCACGGCGCTGTTCGTGCCGGGCGTCCCGAATGCCTTGTAGATTTGGCTCCAACTTCCGTTGGCTTGCAAGAGGCCCTCTGCCACACGGGTCACGTAGGGGTTCGGGTTGCGCACGTCGAGTTCGATTTCCTGCGTGGCGGTTTCGCCGCCACCCTTGGCCGTGATTTTGAACTTCGCAATGCCCGTTTTTTCGCCCACCTTCAGGTCGAAACTGGTCATGTCCTCGCCCGGTTTTGCGAAGCTCAACTGGCGGGTAGCGCCGCCCACCACGTTCACCAAACCCGTCGTTTCAGCGATGCTCACGTCCACGTTTTTCACCTTGGCTTCCATCGCAAAAATACTGACGGGCAGTTTCAGCGTCTCGCCCGGCCCCAGCACACGGGGCAGCGTGGCCAGCGCCATCAGCGGCTTTTTCACCGGAACAATTTTCTCCGCATTGCCGTAGGCAGCATTGGCATTGGCGGCCACAAGCATCACCCGCACCGAGCCGATGTAGTTGGGCATCTTGAATTTGTGCGTCTTTTTGCCGCCTGTGTAGTTGAACGGCCCGGCGTGTAGCACCACGGGTTTGAAACGGTTGGCGTTCTTGCGCTCTGAGGGGGCGTTGATTTCTCCGTCACCACCGATGGCCAGGATGCGCTCCAACTCACCGCCATAAGCGCCCAGCACATAATCATAGAGGTCCCATGTTTTTACCCCCAACGCCTCACGGGCGTAGAGTGCGCCATGCGGGTCGGGCGTCTTGAAATTGGTGAGGCCAAGCAAACCCTCGTCCACCACGGCGATGGTGTAGGCCATGTCCTCGCCGTTTTCCTCGCTCACCTCCACCGTGAACTCCTGTTCCGGCTTGAGTTCGGCGACCATGTTTATCGTCGGTTTCAACAGCGTCTTGGGGTCTTCCACATCTACCGCCAGCACGCCGTACATGCGGATGGGCAGGTCGTTCTTCGCCTGTCCGTGCGGTTGCAGCAGGCTCACATGGGCGTACACCGTCGGCGACATCTCTGCCGTCGCCTCGAACTTGAACTTGTTCTCACCCTGCTTGGCGTCCTTCCACATGCTTTTGATGACTTTCGTCCCGGTCTCCAGCGTGATGAGCACCCGCCCTTTTTCCCCTGCGGGAACGGTGATTTCGATGTCCTCGCCAACTTTGAATTTCTCCTTCGAGGCCGTGAAAGTCATCATCGCCGCTTCCTGCCTTGCGGCAATGCTGCCGTCCTCCTCGCCGTACCAAGGGTAGCCAGCATAGAAAAAGTCGCCCGTGCAGTGGCCGCTCTCCGTGTCGCAGACCCTGACCATGTAGCGGCCCCAAGTGTTCACGTTCACGTTGTAGCTGGCCTTGCCCTCGGCGTTCGTCACCACGCCCTCGCTGCTGATGGCGTTGAAATGGTTGGCGGAATTGAACTGCGAAACATAGTCGTCGCCTTGGTCCCACCACCAGCGCCACTCGACCCGGTACAGGCCGACCGTGAGGTTTTTGCCACGGAGCGGTGCGCCATTTTCGCCAACGGCGACCATTTTGATGGTGCCATCTTTTCCGATGTCAACCCGTTGGTCGCCTTGGCCGTTTTTCGGCATCAACACGCCCGCATAGCTGGAATAGGGCGAGTACGGCATTTTTGTATTGAAAATACTGGCATCGCCGCCTTTCTCAAAGGCCCTCGCCCGCAGGTTCACGTTCAGTTTGCCGGGGGCCGTGGCCTTGTTGGCGAAGATGTTTGCGGAGAAACTGGCCGCCCCGTTGCCGTTGGTCATGCCATCGTAAATCACGACGGGTTCGCTGGTGTACATCGTCCTCGCCGGGTCATCGAAAACATAGTCGGGCAGCTTCGCAAACTCCGTTTTCACGGCGCTCACTTCTGCTTCCACGACCGTGCGGAGGTTCTTGCCGGGTGCGCCGTGCAGCCAGTCCACTTGGATTTTGGCCTTGGCGGGTTCGTCCTTGCTGGTCAGTTCTTTTTTACCAAAATCGAGGTCAATCTTCAAGCGGTTCGGCTTCACCGTTTCGATTTTTATCGTCTTCGTAAATGTGGCACCGCCCGCCTTCACGGTCGCCGTCCAGTTGCCCGTGGGGGCATCCGAGCGGGTGGCCACGGGCAGTGCGTAGAGGTTCTGGATGTTCTTGGTGGTCACGGTCTTGTACTGGTTTTGCCCCCGGCTGTCCATCAGTTCAAAGGCGATGGGGTAGTTGTCGGGCAGGGTAGCGTCCTTGTCCTCCAACACGAAATTCAGGAAGAGGCTGTCGCCGGGCCGCCAAACGCCCCGGTCGCCGTAGAGAAAACCCTTGAGGCCCTTCTGCGCCACCTCGCCCGCCACGTCGAAGCGGCTGAGGCTGAGGGAG
>JAYSUY010000793.1:0-3568 GCA_043718855.1 Saprospiraceae bacterium
TTTGGTGCATAGCCGGGGTTCTGTGCCAAAAAACAGCCGCAGTATGACGACGAAAGACGTGCTTTTTGACCCGGCGAGATAAATTTAAACAACCTCTAAGCCCCTACAACCGGTTTTTCTCAATCAGCACGAGCAGGTCGTCGCGGTAGTTTTTGCCGATGGGCAGCAGTTTGGGTTTGTCTTTTTCCTGCACTTCTACCATGTTGCCTTCGATGGCGAGTATTTTTTCCAACGACACGATGTAGGAGCGGTGGATGCGGCGGAAGCGCATATGCGGCAGGCGGTCTTCCAGACTTTTCATGGTCTGGAGCGTGATGACGCGCCCGTTGATGAGGCGGATGATGACATAGTCTTTCAGCCCTTCGATGTAGATGATGTCATCGAAATTGACTTTCACCAATTTTTTGTCGGCTTTCACGAAGAAGAAGTCCAACCCTTCACCCAGTACATTGCTCTGCACTGCTGGGGCGGCTTCGCGCTGGCTGAGTTCGGCGTGTTCGACGGCTTTGTTGACGGCCTTCACGAAGCGCTCGAAGGAGATGGGCTTGAGCAGGTAGTCGAGCGCATTGAGGTCGAAGCCCTGAATGGCGTAGTTCGGGTAGGCGGTGGTGAACACGATCATCGGGGGGCGGATGAGCGTTTTTACGAAATCAGTGCCAGTGAGTTGGGGCATCTGGATGTCGAGGAACATGAGATCCACTGATTCTTGCTTGAGCACTTCGTTGGCTTCGATGGCATTGCTGCACCGTTTCACCAAGCGGAGGTCGGGCATCTGCCCAATGTAAGTTTCGAGTACGTCGAGGGCCAGTGGCTCGTCGTCAACGATGAGGACGTTCAGCATAGGATAGGCTTTCAGTTTTGTTTTGAAAAATAAGGTGGATTAGGCGGTTGGGGAAGGATGAACTATAAACGATGAACAACTCAACCCGCTGATTAGCAAAAACTTGAGTTGGCATTCTTGGGCCCTTTATTTTATTTCCGACTCGTTCCTTGGGGGCCGAAGGCGCGACTTTGCTGGGCAAGGTAGCGTGTCTCGAAGAATGACCGGATATTTTTTAAAGCACTTTTTAAAACCGCAAAACCGCAAATTTTAAATTTTTCGGTTTTTCAATTTCCCATTTTCAGCCTCAAAGTGACGGCGTAGCGGTGCGGCTCGTCGCTTACTTCGAGGTCGTGGTCTTCGGGATACAGGATTTCGAGGCGGGAGCGGAGGTTGACGAGGCCGATGCCGCCGCTGCGCGGGTGGTTGAGGCTGGGCAGTGCTTCGGCTTTGCTGTTTTCGATGAAAAACTCCATGTCGTCGCCCGATACACTCAGGCGCAAGCGCACAAAACCGCCGTCGCGGACATAGTGGTTGAGGCCGTGTTTGAAGCTGTTTTCCAAAAAAGGCACGAACAACAACGGAGCCACCATCTGATCGCTGATGTGGCCTTCGGTGACAAAACTGATGTCGGCCTCCTTCGGTTGGCGCAGCCGCTCCAGGTCGAGGTAGTTGTGGATGTATTGTATTTCCTTGGTCAGCAGCACCTTGCGCTCGTTGCATTCGTAGAGCATGTAGCGCATGATCTCGCTGAGTTTCAGCACGATGTTGGGAGCCTTGTCGCTTTTTTGCAGCGTCAGGGCGTACAGGTTGTTGAGGGTATTGAAGAGAAAGTGGGGGTTGATCTGGCTTTTCAGGAAGCGCAATTCCGACTGTATCGTCTGGGTGAGCAGCACTTGTTTTTCGTTCTGGTAGCGCCACCAGTCCATGATCACGCGCATCACAGTGGACAGCAGCGTCACCAGCACATTGCCCAGAAAAACGCCTCCCTGATTGCTCACCAACTGGGCGCGGTACTCAGGCCAGTCGGAAAATTTGAGGTACATCACCAGCACTTCGAGCGGCGTGGCGAGCGCACAGGCCACCAGTACTAAGCCCAGATAAATGAAGGCATGGCGGGCCAAGTAGTTGGGAATCAGGTACAACAGGTTGAGGTAAACCAACACGGCGTAGAACGTCAGCGCGATCAACTCGTTGGACAAGACAAACCAGAGCGAGCCGCTACCCGCCTTGTACCCCGTGAGAAACATGGTACCAAACAGCACGATCCAGAACAGCCCGTGATACACCAGGCGGCGGCTCAGGAAATCGTAGATGCGGTCAAGAAAGCGGCGAGCGGTCATGGCAGCAAAGCAACTTGAAGCCCAGCGGGCGGTATCCGTTTTTAGATAAAACCAAAATACACGCGGATGAAACGGCCCTTCAACGCCCCATCCTCGGCACATCGAAGGGCCAGAACAAACCTGCGTTTCGCCTTACGCCCACACTGACCTAATTTTGCGGCCCAGTCCACTAATCACCAGTCCACCAATCACCAGTCACCAGTCATCAGTCACCAGTCCACCAGTCACCAGTCCACTAATCACCAGCATGGTTTACATCACCCGAATCGAACGCTTCAACGCCGCCCACAAACTTTGGGTAGAAAATTGGACCGAAGAGCAAAACCGCGAAGTGTTCGGCAAATGCTCCAATAAGAACTGGCACGGCCACAACTACACCCTGCACGTCACCATAAAAGGTTGGCCCGATCCGGTCACCGGATTCATCATGGATGTGAAAAAACTCAGCGACATCATCCGCAGCGAAGTCACAGAGCACCTCGACCACAGCAACCTGAACCTGGATGTGGCGTTCATTCCCAGCGGACTACAACCAACCACGGAGAACCTTGTTTTGCTCATCTGGCAACGGCTGAAAGCCGCGCTTGCAGGCCAAACCTGCCGTCTGCACGCCGTCAAACTCTGGGAAACAGAGACGATTTACGCAGAATACTACGGAGAATAAAATGTGGTCAATGTGTGGAATGTGGTCAATGTGGACACCGCTTTGCATATTCACATTGACTACATTTTTCACATTGACAACATTCGACTTATGGCTTACAAAAAATCAGACCACTACGACACCGCGCTCACCGAGCGGCTCATGGTCGGATATCAGGATATGCTGGATGGCGTGGGCGAAGATGTGACCCGCGAGGGCCTGCAAAAAACCCCCGAACGGGCAGCCAAAGCCATGCAATTCCTCACGCAAGGCTACGATCAAGATCCTGCTGCTATACTCCGTTCCGCCCTCTTCCGCGAAGATTACAGCGAGATGGTGCTGGTGAAAGACATCGAACTGTACTCCCTCTGCGAGCACCACATGCTGCCTTTTTTCGGCAAGGCCCACGTCGCCTACATACCCAACGGCCACATCGTCGGACTCAGCAAAATACCCCGTGTGGTGGATGTGTTTGCCCGCCGATTGCAGGTGCAGGAGCGGCTGACCATCGAAATTCGCGATGTCATACAGGAAGTGCTACAGCCGCTCGGCGTGGCCGTCGTCATCGAAGCCCAGCACATGTGCATGATGATGCGTGGTGTGCAAAAACAGAGCTCCGTCACCACCACCTCGGCCTTCACCGGAGAGTTTCGCAAGGCCGAGACGCGGGAGGAATTCCTGCGACTGATCGGGGCAAAATTGCACTGAGGCAAAGAGCAAATGCACTGTAAAACAGTTTTTTAGGTAAATAAAAAGTGGTGG
>JAYSUY010000794.1:0-3567 GCA_043718855.1 Saprospiraceae bacterium
GCCGAGGATGCAGTCTTCGTTGAAAATCAAGTTCATGGTTCACTGTTCTTTTCAGGGTTCCCGTATGGGCGGCGGCCATTCTTCTGGCGGTATTCCTCAACCAGTTCATCTTCCATTTCGAGGGCTTTTGCCCTGCCGAGTATGCCGGTAAAAAGGATGGTGACAAAATACCTGATCCGGCGAACGGCCCGATTCAAGTATCGGACTTGCTCGTTGGCGCGAGGCGAACTGCCGTTTTTGTTCAGAGGCTTTCCGCATATCCCGTACTTGAAGACATCTTCCTCCTCAGCGTCGACAATCTCGTACAAATGATGATCCGCTTGGTTGTCCTTAGAGTTGGTGTGCTGTTTCATAAGAGCCTAATAGTCTATCTTTTAGTGGAGTGATTCCGGGCCAGCCCTCTGCATTGCTGAACGTTTCGTACCACACCTCGTGGAAGTGCGGGTAGGCTTCTTGATCGCCGTGTTTTATTTCCCAAGCCTCTTGATGCAGGTACAGCAGCGACTCGAACGTGCAGTCTTTGGGCATTTTATCGGGGTCGCCGAGTACGGTTTCGTAAAAAGCCCGCCCATTGGCTACCACGCAACAACGTGCGTACAGGAAATCATCCACTGAAAAGTAAGTCTTGCCGCCTGCTGCACCTGAGTAAGCGGCTTCGCCTGTTGCTTTGGCAAAACGCTCGCCGTCCAGCGCGTACAATTTCGCGGCCAGCAAATCGTCGAAGCGAAATATGTCTTCGTCTGGGAGTAGGCTCAAGGCCGTCACTGCGGGTGCGGCAACGCCCTCGTCACTGTCCTGTTCCCAATCGAGCAAGTCAATGACTTGCCAAAATTTTTTTTCGTCCATCATGGGTGTATCCGTTTTATCGTACAGGTTTTTAGCAAAGGTAATCCACCGCTTGGATAGGCATTACTTCAAAAACCGGTCTGCCCAGTCGAAAAACGTCCGTTGCCACAGCATACTATTCTGCGGCTTGCTCACCCAGTGGCCCTCGTCGGGGAAACTCAGGAAACGCGACGGGAGGCCCTTCAACTGCGCCACTTGGAAAGCCTGCATCCCTTCGCCGAACGGCACCCGGAAGTCTAACTCGTTGTGAATCACTAAAATAGGCGTATCCCAATTTTGCGCAAAGCGATGTGGACTATCGGTTTTGTACATTTTCGGAGTGGGCGTTTGCCAGTAGGCACCCTCGAAATCGTAGTGCGGAAACCACACTTCCTCGGTGGTACCGTAAAAACTTTCGAGGTTGAAGAGGCCGCAGTGCGAGATGAACGTTTTGAAGCGCTTCTGGTGGTTGCCCGCCAACCAGTACACTGCGTAGCCGCCAAAACTGGCACCCACCGCGCCCATGCGCTGGGCATCCACGAACGGCTCTTTGGCAGCTGCGTCGGTGGCCGAAAGCAGGTCTTTCATCGCATCGCCCCAATGCCCGGTGATCGCGTCGTTCCAAGCCGTGCCGATGCCTGGCATACCTCGACGGCAGGGTGCCACCACGACGTAGCCTTGCGAGGCCATCAGCGCGAGGTTCCAACGGTACGAAAAGCCCTGGCTGAGCGCTGACTGCGGCCCGCCCTGACAGTACAGCAGCGCTGGGTGTTTTTTCGAGCGGTCAAGGTCGGGCGGTAGCACCATCCACACGTTCATTTCCTTGCCGTCGAAGGTCGCTACGGTGCGGCGCTCCACTTTGGGCTTGGCGATTTTGCCCCACAGGTCGGCGTTGACGGTGCTGAGCGCACGGGCCGCACCGGTCTGCGTATTTACCGCAAAAAGTTCGGCGGGCTGGGTCATCGTGGTACGTGTAGCGAGGATATCGGTGCCTGCTACTTTCAGCGCAGCGTAGTCGTGTTCGCCGCTCGTGATGCGGCGTATCTGCCGGTCGGCTACCCCAATTTTGTAAATTTGGTAAGTAAAATCTACGCTGCTCAGGAAGTACACGGTCTTGCTGTCGACTGACCATACGGGGCTATTAGCCTCATAATCATAGCCTTCCGTCAGTTCGCGCTGCTGCTGAGTGCGGGTGTCCAGCAGCATGAGGCGGGGGCGGTCGGCTTCGTAGCCGGGGCGGGCCATGCTCGTCCAGATCAGATAGCGGCCATCGGGCGAGAATATGGGGTCTTGGTCGTAGCCCTGCGCACCTGGGGTGACGTTGGCGGTTTTGCCAGAGGCCAACTCGAAGGTATAGAGGTTGGCGTTGGTACTTTGCGCCTCGTCAGTGCCGCTTTGCTTGCGGCAGGTGTACACGATGAAACGACTGTCGGGGCTCCACGTGATTTGCTCCATGCCACCGAGCGGGGCAAGCGGGGTGTCGTAGGCTTCGTACATCACCTGCTGGGGCGGGGCCACCATTTTGCCCTCGCGGTAGGCGGCGTAAAACAGGTTGCTGTATTTGCCTTCGCGCCAAGTTTTCCAGTGGCGGTAAAACAGCCCGTCGGTGATGCGCCCGCTGGTTTTGGAAAGGTCGGGCTGTTTTTCGGCCATGCTTTGCTCGTGCTTCACATCTTGTGTGAACAGCACAAACTGGCTGTTGGGCGCGTAGTGGAAGCCGTTGATTTCTTGGTCAAAAACCTGCGTTTCGCCCGTGCCATCGCGGTTCACTTCATACAGTTTGCCATCGCGCAGGAAGCCGATGCGCTGGCCGTCGGGGCGAAACTCGGCATCGGAGGCCATCTGGTCGGCTGCGGTGATGGTTTTGGCTTCGCCAGAGCGGACGTTGACGAGGTGTAGGGTGCGGAAACCTTTGTTGCGGGCCATGTCGTAGCGGCGCACACCGTACACAGCGTACTGGCCGTCGGGTGAGGTGCAGTCGAGTTCTACACGGCCCAGTTGCCAGAGCAGTTCGGGGGTAAGTCGTTGATTTTGAGCGACAGATTCGAGGGTGAGGGCCATAGCGATGGCAAAAAAGAGGGTGCGGTGCATGAGAATGGAGAATTTAGAATGGTTCATTGAAGCAGATTGGGCGGGCAAATTTCTCTTTTCGAGCGGAGAATGGCTTGAAAAATTATGCGGCTGAGTGATTAGACATGTGGCGTAGCACGCCAACTTAAAAATTTATCTTTCTTTACGCCTGGTTTGTGACTCTTCTGGCCTCAGCAAGTCAAAGCCTTGTTGTCTGCTTTGGACAAAAGTATTTTCTTTTAATCGCGTTTTTTAATCAGCCCAATCTCTGTCTCCAACGGGGTTTCTTGCTCTGAAAAGTGTCTGTTGCACTCCGTTTTTTCTGCTTCTTTAAAACAATCACTACCCTCGTCAGGCATCTGCTCGACGAGGGTAGTGTGTTATGCCTGCTTTTCAATCTCTATCTCACGAAGTGTATGTTGCCAACTTTTACTTCTCTCGCCTCCGCTCTCGCACCCAGCGCCCCTTATTTTTCGCAGCAAAAAAATGCCCCCCGCGCCGCTCGCTTCGGCTCTGTGCTCTGCGCATTGCTACTCACTGCGTCTGGCTTGTTCGCTCAAGTCAACATCATCGACCCTAACGCAGCCAATGCGCCTGACGTAAACAAATGTTTCGGAGAAACAGCATTGGAAATGACGGTGCAGTTTGCTGCCAATGGAAGCAACAGCGCAC
>JAYSUY010000795.1:0-1303 GCA_043718855.1 Saprospiraceae bacterium
CCCTTAAAAAACAAAAAGTTTTACCAAAAAACCTAAACCCTGCTACTTTTGCCCTCCCAAAACCAAACACCGCAGCATCCAACATGGCAAAGCAAAAACGCGACAACTCTACCCCGCCCACTACCTCCATCAACCACGAAGATTCGGTGATCACCCTGTCGGGGATGTACCAGAACTACTTTCTGGACTACGCCTCCTACGTCATCCTCGAACGCGCCGTGCCGGCCATCGAAGACGGCTTGAAACCTGTGCAGCGGCGCATCCTCCATGCCATGTTCGAGCAGCACGATGGGCGCTACCACAAGGTGGCCAACCTCATCGGCCAGACCATGCAGTTCCACCCGCACGGCGACGCGGCCATCGGCGACGCGATGGTGAACATGGGCCAAAAAGAACTGCTGATTGACTGCCAGGGCAACTGGGGCGACTACCGCACGGGCGACAACGCGGCGGCTCCCCGTTACATCGAAGCGCGGCTCACGAAGTTCGCACTCGACGTGGCTTTCAACCACGACACCACCGTGTGGCAGATGAGTTACGACGGTCGCAAGCGCGAGCCAGTCAATTTGCCGATGAAATTCCCGCTCCTCCTCGCGCACGGCACGGAGGGCATCGCGGTGGGGCTGAGCACCAAAATAATGCCCCATAATTTCATCGAAATCATTAAGGCCAGCATCGCCGCGCTCAAAGGCCGCAAGTCAGAACTCGTGCCCGACTTCCCCACCGGCGGCCTCGTGGATGCCTCCCACTACAACGGTGGCGCACGCGGCAACAAACTCCGGGTGCGGGCCAGAATCAAGGAATTGGACAAAAAAACGCTGCAAATCACCGAAATCCCCTTCGGCGTGACCACCGGCGACCTGATGGACTCCATCGTAAAGGCCAACGAAAAAGGCCAGATCAAGATCAAAAAAGTGGTGGACAAGGTGGCGGCCAACATCGATATCGAGATCGAACTACAGCCCGGTGTGAGTCCCGACGTGACCATCGACGCGCTCTACGCTTTCACGGATTGCGAGGTGAGCATCAGCCCCAACTGCTGCGTCATCATTGACAACAAGCCGCTCTTCACCGAAGTGAACGAACTGCTGCGCATCAGCACGGAGAACACGAAGGACTTGCTGCGCCAAGAGTTGGAAATCCTCAAACACGACCTCGAAGAGAAAGCCCACTTCGCTTCGCTCGAAAAGATTTTTATCGAAAAACGCATCTACCGCGACATCGAGGAGTGCGAAACGTGGGAGGCGGTGATCGAGACGATTGACAAGGGTTTGAAAAAATACGTGATCACGCCGAACGAAAG
>JAYSUY010000796.1:0-10115 GCA_043718855.1 Saprospiraceae bacterium
CTCCAAAAAGGGAGAGGGGGCCGGGGGGTAAGGCCTTCCAGAAGCGGCGACGGCTCAGCCGCACGAACCAGTTGGAGAGGTGTTCATCCACGAAAGTCTCGATGGTACGGCAGGCGCGGGTCACGTCGTAGGCATTCATCGCGGCGTGGTAATCGGCCACAAGCGAGTAGAGTTTCGAGATGATCCAGCGGTCGAGTTCGGTGCGCTGGGCGTAGGGCAGCACGTTCTGCTCGTCCATCTTGAAGCCGTCGAGGTTGGCGTAGATGGCGAAGAAGTTGTAGGTGTTGAAGAGCGTACCGAACAGCTTGTTCCGCGTTTCGAGAATGCCGCCCGTGTCGAATTTGAGGTTGTCCCAGGGGTTAGCGTTGGCCATCATGTACCAGCGCGTCGCATCAGCCCCGTACTCAGCGATGGTCTCGAACGGATCCACCACGTTGCCTTTCGACTTAGACATTTTGTTGCCTTCCTTGTCCAGCACGAGGCCGTTGGACACCACGTTTTTGAACGCCACCGAGTCGTACACCATGCCCGCGATGGCATGCAGGGTGTAAAACCAGCCCCGCGTTTGGTCCACCCCTTCGGCGATGAATGTGGCGGGGTAACTGACCTCGAAGGGCGTTTTAAACGGCTTGTCGTCGCCGTTTTTGAGTTTTTCGTAGTCCAAACCCCACTGCGCGTAGGGCATGGAGCCGGAGTCGAACCATACGTCGATGAGGTCGAGTTCGCGGCGCATGGGTTTGCCGGAAGGGGAGACCAACACCATCTCATCAATGTACGGCCTGTGCAGATCGTCCGCCAATTTTTGAGTCAAACCCAACTGCGCGTTGGCTTTTTCCATCTCTTCCCGCAACTCCAGCACCGACCCTACACACACCTCCTCCTCCCCATCCTCCGTGCGCCAGATCGGCAGCGGCACGCCCCAGTAGCGCGAGCGGCTCAGGTTCCAGTCCTGCAAATTGTCGAGCCAAGCCCCGAAGCGGCCTGTGCCGGTGCTTTCGGGCTGCCAGTTGATGGTACGGTTGAGTTCGGCCAGCCGCTCTTTGGCCGCCGACGCGCGGATGAACCACGAGTCGAGCGGGTAGTACAGCACGGGCTTGTCCGTGCGCCAGCAGTGCGGGTAGGTGTGCTTGTACTTTTCGACCTTGAAGGCCTTGTTGTCTTCCTTCAGCCGCAGGCTGATGAGCAGGTCGGTGGATTTAAATTCCTTGTCAGCAGTGACTTCGAGTGGGTAGTATTCGGCCTTGACGTAGCGGCCACCGAACTCCGGCACTTCATCCACGAATTTGCCTTGCTTGTCCACGAGCGGGAAGGGCAGATCAGGCGCTTTTTCGTTGGGCAAGCCGATGAACGGAATGCCCGCCGCCTTGCATACCCGGAAGTCGTCGGCACCGAAGTAGGGCGCAGTGTGTACCACGCCGGTACCGTCCTCGGTAGTCACGAAGTCGCCGGCGATGACGCGAAAGGCTTTTTCTTCCAGTTCAGGAGTCATCAGGTCAGGCATGGGCATCAGTTGCTCATAGCGGATGCCGACGAGGTCGGAGCCTTTGATGCCTTCTTTCAACACCGCGTAGGGCAGTTTTTTGTCGCCGATTTTGTAGTCGCCGAGCGGCTGGTTTTCGCCTTCGGCGGGAAAATAACCGGACAGCCGCGCCTTCGCCAGCACAACGCTGACGGTAGCGCCGGTGTACGGACTAACGGTTTTTACCTTCACATACTCAATGTTGGGGCCGACGGTGAGGGCGACGTTGCTGGGCAAAGTCCAAGGCGTGGTCGTCCAAGCGAGGATGCGCACGTCTTCGTTTTCAGCGTCGAAGAGGAACTCCGAAGCGGCATTTCGGCGTACTTGAAACATCGCTACCGCCGAGATGTCCGTCACCTCCTTGTACGTCCCCGGCATATTCAGTTCGTGCGAACTGAGGCCCGTGCCAGCCGCCGGGCTGTACGGCTGAATGGTGAAACCTTTGTACAGAAACGACTGACCATCAGCGGTTTGTTTCTTGTACAGCCGTTGGAGCATGTACCAGCACGTCTCGATGTACTCGTTCTCGAAAGTGATGTACGGCGCGTCCAAATCCACCCAGTAGCCCATGCGGCGGGTGATGTCGTCCCAGAGGTCTTTGTAGCGCATCACGGTGCTGCGGCATGCCGAGTTGTACTCTTCCACCGTTACTTTTTTGCCGATGTCCTCCTTCGTGATGCCAAGTTCTTTCTCCACTTGGAGTTCGATGGGCAGGCCGTGCGTGTCCCAGCCGCCTTTGCGCTCCACGCGGTAGCCGCGCAGGGTGTTGTAGCGGCAAAACAGGTCTTTCACCGTGCGGGCCATGACGTGGTGGATACCGGGCTTGCCGTTGGCCGAGGGGGGGCCTTCGTAGAACACGAAGGAGTTTATCCCGCCATTTGCGGGACGCTGCTCGACGGATTGTTCGAAGATGCGCTCGTCCTCCCAGAATTGGCGGATTTCAGCGTCTATGGAGGGGAGGTGGAGTTGTTTGTGTTCGCGGTACATGCTGTGTGATTGATTCGATTAATGCGATTGAGCAATTTGTCCAGCTAGTTGTTGGACAAATTTTGTGGGCCGTTGTGGGGCAACATTTGTTGAGCAAGTTGTTCAACAAATGCTCTTGTCAAACCGCAGCCCGGGCAGCAATGGGCCGGATTGCTTTTTCGATTTTCACTGGAAACTCATCATAGGTCCGTCCGTTCAATGCTCTCCCGGCGGCCTTTTTGTTGCGCCCGCCCCACTGCTTGAAAAAGAAGGCGACCTTGGCTTTTTGGCACTGCAAAAGGATGTCTTGCACCCAAGTCTCTTTCATCGGGCGGGCCTTTGCGCCGCTTTCTCCGCCCACGATGGCCCAGTCTATTTTGGAGAGGTTCATGTTCGGGAGCGGCCCCAAGAGCGGCTCAAGCGACAGGAACTTGATGGCGGCACCAGTCTCCCGCAAGTGGTCAATTCTTTCGATAACTTTCTGGTTCTCAATTGATGCGCCCAACCAGATGTTGGATGTCCAGTTTAAAAATGGCGAGTAGGCCGCCGCAATTTCCGGCCTCTTGGTCAGCACCTGAAACTGGTGCTGCGGACACTCGTTCATCACCCGGAATACTCGCTGAATAAACTCCAACGGCACTTTTTCGTGGAATAGGTCGGACATGCTGTTGACGAAAATGACCGCACCCTTCTTCCACTTCCTCGGCTCGTCTATCACGTCGGGGTGCAGCGTGAGTTCAAACCCGTTCTCATATTTCTCCAAGCCCATCGCCTGCAAGCGGCGGGTGAATACCTCGGCGTAGCAGAACTTGCAGCCCTGCGAGATTTTGTTGCAGCCGGTGGTGGGGTTCCATGTTTTTTGGGTCCATTCGATGGATGTCTGTGCCATTTTACCGCTTCAATTTGAAGGTGAACTGAGAACCTGCTGGCCTTGTACTTTCGTACTTGATATTGAAGGAACCTTTTCGGGCAGGGGTGTTGTCAAGGTTATTCCATACTTCCAGCCTGCCTTTATCTTGCCATTCCCGCAAAATGGAGTTCACCAGCTTTGGCGTAAAATCGTTGAGCAAAGTGAATTCGTACAGTTCGGAATCGCGGCGCGGTTTGTTTTTTATGAACGCTTCAAGGCGTACTGCAAAGGATTGCAGCTGCTCATCACGGTCTGACTCTTCAAATTGAGCATCGAATAAACCCGCTCCTCGTGGGTCAGGCATTTTGTACCCTTGACCTTTTACAGGGTCAAGTTCCCACTTGGTTTCCAAGAATTTTTCCAATCCTTTCAAACTTGAAGTCATAAAGAAAAGGGCGAAAAAATTGCCTTTGTCGCGCTGTAGGAAGTGTGAAGCAGAGTGAAATTCCCCGTTGAAAGACATCGCCTCTTTGAGGCTTTGGATAAATTCAAGGGGAGACCTTACTTCATTCTGATGAATTGGGTGGCCTGATTTGAAGAATCCAGAAATGAGTTCACGCAAGTGTTCGTACTGCTTTACATCAACCTCAACTTGTGCCACACCAGCAAAGCGGTAGATGAAAGATGCCGGGAGAAACAAGATGATTTCAGTGGCTCCATTGCTGAGGAGGTTTCTGATGGTTTCGGCCCTGATTTCTTTATAGCCGTATGGGTCAATGAAAATCAGGTTGCGAGTCTTCTGCTTGCCTGCGTTTACTTCCGATTGGATTTGGCTCAAAAAATCTTGGGCTGGCAGCCTGCTAAATTTCAATTCGGTGTTGGTCTGCTTTGGTTGCGATGCAAGGAACTTCTCAACAGCCTTGACCTTGTTTTGGTCAAGGTCATTGATATTGAGTGAGATAGGTGTCGAGTGTACCCGATTTTTGGCGCACCATTCACGGTTCATCTTGATAGCCTCGAACGCCAATATCGGGCTGCCTGCTTTACCATCGTCGTAGATGCCCGACCCGCAAAAGACATCATAAAGGTTGATTTGACTCCATACTTGGGATGCCACGAGCACCTGAATGTATTTTTCCAGATAGCCATGATACAGTTCAAGTTTAGCCTCGGAGTGCGGCAGCACCACATTTTTGACGTTTTGTTTTGACATGGGCAAGGTGTTTTAAAAGTTCGCAAAGATAAACTTTTTGTTTCTCGGCATCGCTCACCAATCAAAAGACCCCGCTCGGCGCACACCGGGCGGGGTCTCTGTTTCTCCCAAACAGCATGCCCTCGTCAGGTGTGCGAACCTTGGCGAATAATAATGCTGCTGGAAATAATCGTGCTGTGTAACATGATGGGGCAAAGGTAGAAATTTGAGATTAAAACGACCAAGCCCTACTTTTGTGAAAAAAACGAGCCTATGAGCCGCCTAGAAGTGTTGCTTTCCGAACTGGACACTTGGGACGATGCCGACGTGCAACTCCTGTATCAAGCACTCGTGCGCCGCCTGTTGCTGCGCAACCAAGCCTCGGCCAGCACTTTGCACCGACTTCAAAAGTATGTCGGCATCGGGCGCGGCGTGTGGCAGGAAGATGCGCAGCAACACGTTAACCGCTTGCGCGAAGACCGCGACCCACGATGAGCAAAGTATTTTCGACACTGCCCCCGTCATCTATCTCATCGAGAGCCACCCCGTGTATATGCCGCGCGTGGTGGCTTTTTTGCACGACAGCATCCAGCAAAATGCACTACTTGTCACAACGGTCGTGACCTATGCTGAGTTTGGAGTGCAGCCTTACCGACGAGAGCGAACAGACTTGCTGGATGCCTTCAACGATTTCGTTGCTGATTTCAACTTCGAGTACTTACCTATTTCACACGAGATCGCCGAAAAGTCGCTCGAAATACGCGACAAGTACCCGGCCATAAAATTGGCTGACGCGCTCCAACTAAGTGCCGCCATCCTCTCTGGTTGCGACCAATTTTTCACCAACGACATCCCGTTGCGGCAAGTGCAGGAAATTCAGGTCGTGCTGGTGGAAGATTTACCCGATGTCTAAGTTACTCCCTCACCCCCGCTTCCTCCCCTCCATCAACGCCCCCAACTGCTCCAGCACCCAGTCCCGCTCCGCAATGCCCGGCAGCCCATGCACCTTCTCGATCAGTTTTCGGATGCGCACCGGATCGTGCAGCGTCTTCGGGCTGATGATCTGTTTCATCATGTCCACGAAGTCGTTGTAGAGAGCCTTTTTGTCGTCAGGGAGTTTTTTTTCTCTGAAAAAGAACACCTTCGCAGCATCCAACTTGAAGTCCAGCAAGGGCGAATCTGTTTCGTAAAGTGCCTGTATTTCAAGGACTTTTGCCGAAAATTTGTACTGCATCTCCTCGTAGTTGGCCGCCAGCAAGTCAAGTGCCTTCGCTTGCTGACCAGTGTGCAGTAGGTAGCGGGCGTAGTTGAAATCCCAAGCCTCGTCGGCCTGACGGCCACCCACCAGACGGCCCCGGTGCTGCTCTAAAAAGTCGCGCGCCCAGTCCCAGTGCTTCAGGCGGAGGGCCACCACCACCATCAGTTGGAAGTTGTTGATCGGCAGCAACCCGTCCTTGTACATCCGCCCGCTGTGGAGGCGGCGCAGCAGCAGGTCGTATAGCACGGGCAGGAACTCGTAGCGCGAGCGATTGTACTGCGCTGCGCAAAAATTGCTGGCGAACGACTCCGCGTTGTCCATCGTCTCCGCATCCAGCAGTGGGGTATGCTCATCCAGCAGGGCGAGCAGCGTGTGGAGGTCGTCCAGTTCGCCCCCCGGATGCGCCTCGGCCATAGCCAGCAGCCGCTCGTACACCTGCACAATGGGGGCCATCACCGCAGGTCCGTAGGGACGCAACTCAGCCACCATGTCTGACAGAAACTGGCGCGGCAAATAAGGCTCAGCCACCGGCACGAAGCGTGTCTGCATCAGCAGCAGGAAGGTATTTTTCAGGCGGGCGGCGAGGTAGAAGCGGTCAAGCGCAGCCAGCGTGCGGTTGAAGTTCGCGTCGTCTTTTTTCTGGTTGTGCAGCGTCTGGTGGGTTGCTATTTCGTACTCCAACTGGTAGCGCAGCAGGTAGTCGCGCAGTTCGTGGGGTTGCTTTTTATCGAGCGCGGCGCGGGCGTTCACCATCGTCAGGTCGTGCCGCTCCATCAGGCTGCGGCTGCTGTAAAATGCTGCCAGCGCGATGTTTTCCTCCACCTCCGAATCGCGGCGGCGCAGCAGCAGCCAGCGGCGCAGGCACTTGAGCGTGGTCGACATGAGTTTCTCCAACTTGTTCTCCACCCACTCTAAGTTTGTGAAAATGAAGGCGTAAGCCTCGTTTTTATCCGGCTCATCGTGACCCCAGAGGTAGTCAAGCAGGGCCAGTTGTTCCTCTTGGCGCGGGTACTCGTTGCACCAGAGTGAGCGGATGAACAGGGCGAAGTCCTTGCGCTCCTCGGCGGTGAGTACGGCCAGCAGTTCGGCGAGTGTGGTGTTTTTCATGGTGTGTTGTTTTTTTCGTGAAACCACTCACGGCAAGAATGGGAACGCGGATGAAACGGATTAGGCGGATTGGAACGGATTTTTTAGGGACACACGCCACTCAAAAAATCCGTTCCAATCCGCCTAATCCGTTTCATCCGCGTTCGGTTGTTGTCACGGCGCGTCGCTACGGGCGCACTGGCTCCAAGTACACCTCCGTCTCAAACAGTTGCACCTCTGTCACCGCTTCGATTTCAATGGTCACGTTGATGTCGTCCACCCAGTTGTCGCTGCGGAAGGCGAAAAAGTAAGTGCCGTCCAGCGGCGCATAGCGGCGTTGAGCATCCACGCTCAGGCCCATTTGCTGCATAAAAGCCTGATATTCTTCATTTTTGGAAAATTTCATCCAGTTGTCGTAGTCCGTCAGCGCGTACGACACATCCTCCCCGGCAGTACTCACCGTCATATCGAGCGCAGTACCGAGGGCGAATGCGGCCAGTGCTGTTTCGGGCTGGATGCCCATGAGTTTCACCCCTCCGGTCTGCAAAGCGAGTTTTAGTTTCTCCGAATCTTGGCGGCGGGCTTCGGCAGCCGCTTGCCCCACCGAGATGCGGTAGGCCCAGCGCTGGGTGTTGGGTGGCAGGGTAAACTGGTAGGCGTTCACTGGTTTTTTGGTGTAAAATTTACTGGCCGCCACCGTCACTTGCCCGCCGAGCGACACCATCTCCAATTTTTTACCTGCCGGCACGGTGCGTTTGCCCACCCGAAACTGCGGCATTTGGACCAAATCCCAGCCCACGCGGGTATCGAGCCGTGCTGCCTCTGGGCTACCCGGCGAGCGGTGCAGGCTGAATCGGCACATCTTTTTGCTCAGGCCCGCTTCGCGGAAACGCAACTGGTACACCCCCGTCTGCGGGATGCGGAGCGGCTTATCCAGCACAGAATCAAGGTCGTAGGCACGAAACAGAAAATTGTCGGGCCACTGCACCAACTCGATGGACCTGATTTTTTTGCCCGTCAATTCCTGCACGTGCAACAGCACCTCATCACCCTCGGCGAAGGCGTAGTTGAACTCCGTGGCACCATCCAGTTGGAAGGTTTGGTCGGCTACAAATAGTGGAGTAGGCGCAGCATTTTGGGCAAAAATTGCAGTTTGAGCCGCCCAACTGAGCAGCACTATCGATACGGCGAGGGATGTTTTTTTGAAAAAACCGGTCATATTCTGGATTTGTTTTCGGCAAAAGTACCGTGCCTGCGGTGGGGGAACGTAAAATTGCGGCATGGAAAAACGCTTGATTGACACCACCGAACCCGTATGGCTCGAAGGCCCACGCAGTCGCCAATTCGAGTTCGCCTTTGCCCTCTCCGTGTTTTGGGAATTCCTGCGGGGCTTCCGGGGCCTGCATTTTATCGGGCCGTGCATTGCGGTGTTTGGCTCAGCGCGGTTCAAGGAAGGTCACCGCTACTACGAAGCCGCCCGACAGGTGAGCGCCCGACTGTCGCAGGAACTTGGCCTAACTATTATGACTGGCGGCGGCCCCGGCGTGATGGAAGCTGCCAACCGGGGCGCACGCGAGGCGGGCGGGCGCTCGGTGGGTTGCAACATTGTGCTGCCCCACGAGCAATCTGCCAACCCCTACTTGGACAAGTTTGTGAACATCCGCTACTTTTTTGTGCGCAAAGTCCTGCTGGTCAAGTACTCCTACGCCTTCGTCATCTTGCCGGGTGGCTTTGGTACGATGGATGAGTTTTTCGAGACCCTCACGCTGGTGCAGACGGGCAAAATCTCCAATTTCCCCATCGTTGTGATGGGCATGGACTACTACCGGCCCTTGCAAGAGTACATCCGGTTCATGGTTTCTGAAGGCACCATCTCGCCCGGCGACCTTGATTTGCTGCTTTTCACCGACGACCCAGAGGAGGCTGTCAAGCACATCCGCCACTACATCGCGGCCAATTACAAGGTGGTGAAACGCCGCCGCCCGCTGTGGTGGATGTTGGAGAAATCGTGAGTGTGTCGTAAGTCACGAACTTTGCGTCTCTGCGCCTTTGCGAGAAACTCTTATCCGGTAGCCACGCTCCATATTTCTCGCAAAGGCGCAGAGGCGCAAAGTTAAAATCCGCGTTCCATCGCACCTGCCCGCCGGTTGAGTATCGGCAGCAGCACTAATGCCAATCCCCCTGCCACGACGTTGTAAAAAATCTGGATCGTGAAAAACGAGATGTTCGCGTACGAAAAAGCGTCGCTGCCCGTCACCCCGTAGAGTGCCAGCCCAGCGATGCACAGCGCATGAAAAGTACCCATGCCGCCCGGCGACGGGATCACAAAACCGAGTGTACCGAACACGAACACCATCAGCGCAGCCCCCGCACCCAGCGATGCAGTGGGCGCAAAAGCCAGCATATTGAAGTAGCACTGAAAGTAAAACATCAACCAAATACCCACTGAGTAGAACAGGAACAGTACTGGTTTCCGCAGCCGCAGCACGCTCCGCAGCCCCTCCAAAAAGCCCTGCAACAGACCCAAAACTTTCTGTACCGGCTGGATTTGGGCCAGTTTTTTCCAAAACATGACACCTGCGATACCGACTGCGATCGTCAAGCCCAGCCCCGTCAGCACCACCGGGTGCAGCAGCAGGCTGCCGCCGCCCGATGCTTCCGCGCCCTGTTGGTTTTGAGAAAAAAAGCGCAGCAGTACCTCGCCCTGTAGCAGAAAAGTCAAGCCCACCACCACGCCGAGGCACACGACATCCATCAGTCGGTCTACCACCAAAGTACCCATCGTGCGCTCCAGCGGGATGCGCTCGTAGCGAGACAGCGAGCCGGCCCGCACCACCTCGCCCATGCGCGGAAACCCGAGGTTGGCGAAGTAGCCCAGCAAGATGGTGAGCAGGCTGTTGGAAAAACGCACTTGATGGCCCATCGGCTCCAGCAGCATCTGCCAGCGCAGGGCGCGAAAAATATTGCTCAGCGTGAAAGCCGCCACCACCGCCAGTATCCAGCCGAGGTTGACGGTAGAAAAATCGTGTAACAGCTTGTCCATCAGGCTGCACTGCTCAGCAGGAGTGCCGTCCAAGCGACACTGCTCCTGAAATGCGGCGTTCTGGCTGCGAAACACTAGCGTCAGCACGGCCACGCCGATGCCGAGAAAAAGCAGGAATTGGAGGATCTTCTTTGTCATAGGTGGCTCGCTAAAACTACCTTAGGCTATCGAGGCAAAGTATTCATAATCAAACCTTTGCGT
>JAYSUY010000797.1:0-3562 GCA_043718855.1 Saprospiraceae bacterium
CGAAGCACTTGTCTCTTGCTTTCAACCTCTTGATAATCAAAACAAAAAACCTAATCGCTCTTAAAAATACACTCCGCCGCTTGTTGTTGGCGAGGACGCCAACAACGGCAATTAATCAGGACTTGAACGATGAACGCACATCAATCAGGCAGCGGCGTTTTTGAGATGTCATCGCGGAGGCACGGAGCGGTGACACCTCAAAAAACGGCAGTCAGGATGACCTTTTTTCAACCAAAAACGGCTGTCGAGATGTCACCTGCTCGTACTTCGCAGATGACACCTCTCCTAAACCAACCATCTCAACAAGAAGAAATTATGTCCGCTCTACTCACTCCACCGCCTCCCATCGGTTTCGACACCGACTTGCTAAAAAAACTCGCCACCCAGCACTCCGCTTTGCAGCAGATGTGGCTAAGCGGCTACCTGTACGGCGTGGCATTGCACGCTTCGAACGGCGCGACCTACGCTGTGCCAGATGTGCTGCCGGCGCCCTCGTTCGCCTCGCCGTCGGCCAACGGCTCGGCCAAGCCGAAGGTCACGGTGCTGTACGGCTCGCAGACGGGCAACAGCAAAAAAGTGGCGAACCAAGCCGCTGCCCGCGTCCGCGAACAGGGTTGGGAGGTGGCGGTGGCCGACCTGAACGACTACCCAACCAAGCAGTTGAAGGACGAAAAAATCGTGCTGCTCGTGGTGAGCACTCAGGGCGAGGGGGAGCCGCCGGTGGCTGCCGAGGAGTTTCACAAGTGGCTGCTGGGTACCCGTGCGCCGAAGTTGGAAGGGTTAAAATTTGCCGTGTGCGCTCTCGGCGACCGCAGTTACCTGCAATTCTGCCAGACGGGGAAGGAATTTGATGCGCGGTTTGAGGCGCTCGGCGCGGCCCGGCTAACCGAGCGGGTGGACTGCGACGTGGATTTTGAGGAAGCGGTGGAGGAATGGATTGGGCGGGTGCTGGGCAGTATGCCGGAATGGTATTCCGGCTCGAACGGCAGTGCAAGCGACAAAAGTGTCGGGGTGACTTTGAGTCATCCCGACACTACGAACGGCGCAAGTCAGGCGGTGACTCAAAGTCACCGCCTGACTACTTCCGCGTATTCCCGAAAGCACCCTTTCGCCGCCCCGATTTTGGAGAAAATTCAACTCAACGGGCGTGGCTCGCAGAAGGAAACTTGGCACCTCGAACTCTCGCTCGAAGGCTCCGGCTTGGCCTACGCGCCCGGCGATTCGCTCGGCATTTTCCCCCAAAACCCGCCCTCCTTGGTGCGCGAGGTGCTGTACGCCGCCATGCTAAATGGCAACAAAACGCTGATTTTCAATGAAAAAGAAAACTCACTGCGCCACTTTCTACTCCGCGAGGTGGAACTGACGGTGCTGACCCGCGAGGTCATCGAAAAATACGCGACATGGACAAATAACGCAAAACTCAAAGCCCTGCTCGAAGACAACGCTGCGCTCAAAAAATTCCTGTGGGGTCGCAACGTGGCCGACCTGATTCGGGAATTTCCAGCGGCCATGTCAGAAGCGACACTGTTGAGTTTTCTTCGGAAAATGCCGCCGCGCCTGTACTCCATCGCTTCCAGTCTCGAAGCGCATCCCGACGAGGTGCACCTGACGGTGGCGGCAGTGCGATACGCCTACGATGGTCGCCCGCACTTGGGCGCGGCTTCCACGTTTTTGGCCGACCGGGTGATGGCGGGCGAATCGGTGCCTGTGTTCGTGGAGCACAACGAGTATTTCAAACTACCGACCGACGACTCAACGGACATCATCATGGTCGGGCCGGGTACGGGCGTGGCTCCGTTCCGGGCTTTCACGGAGGAGCGCAGCGAACGCGGCGCGAGCGGCAAAAACTGGCTGTTCTTTGGGAATCCGCATTTCGAGACCGACTTTTTGTACCAAACCGAGTGGCTCAACCACCTCAAGCGCGGTACGCTCGACCGCTTGGACGTGGCATTTAGCCGCGACCAAACCGATAAAATTTATGTGCAGCACCGCTTGGCCGAACGCTCAAAACTGATTTTTGAACGCCTCGAAAATGGCGCGTATTTCTATGTCTGCGGCGACAAGGAGCGCATGGCAAGCGACGTGCAAAACGCTGTGGTGCAACTTGTTGCCAAAGAAAGTGGTAAGGGCGAGGAGTACGCCGTGGAGTATTTGAAGGGGCTGAAAAAGCAGCGCAGATACCTCGAAGATGTGTACTAAAACAAAGTGGTTGATGAAGTTTATGAGGTTGATAAAGTTGATGCTGCTGAGCCTTGCTTTTTGGGGGAATGCCCAAGCTCAGACTATCCATCAACAAGCCTACTGGCTGCGTCTGTACACTCGTGGGGACATCGGCAAAAAGTGGTCGTGGCATTTGGAACTGGACGAGCGGCGGTTCATTCGCCCCGACCAGCAGTTGCAGTTCATCGCCCACGCACACCTGCACCGCCAGTTGGGTAAACGAACGGAGGTTTCGGCGGGTGGCTCGCACTCGGTGGTGAATGAACCGCCCGAATGGCGGCTGTTTCAGGAGTTGCACTACGCGGTGCCGCTCGGCAGACGGTTAAGGTTGGCAAATCGACTGCGCACCGAACAACGGTGGTTGCAGCAAGCAGACGAGGATTGGCGGTGGCGGCTCAGGCTGCGCTACCGGACGCAGTTGGACTATAAAATTTCGGGAAAATGGACAGCCAAACTCAGCGGCGAAGTGATGTGGCACACCGACGATTTTGACCAAAGTAGGGCGTATATGGGGGTGGAGCGGCAGTTTTCCAAGCGGCTCGCTTGGGAGGTCGGCTACTTGAAACTCCACCAGAAGCGGACCGAGACGGCATGGTTTGAGCGGGACATTTTGCGTAGCACATTTTACCTAAATTTTTGATTGTCAATCATCAATCTCACCCCACTCAACATCCTCCATCATGCAGCAACTCGCTCCACCACCCACTCCCACCTTCCGCGAAGCCCTCGGCTTCTGGCTTCGGCTGGGGTTCATCAGTTTTGGCGGCCCGGCGGGGCAGATTGCCATCCTGCACGACTTTTTGGTGGACAAAAAGCGGTGGATCAGCGACTCGAAATTCCTTCACGCGCTGAACTACTGCATGCTGCTGCCCGGCCCCGAAGCCCAACAACTCGCCACCTACGCCGGCTGGATGTTGCACGGCGTGCGCGGCGGATTGGCGGCGGGCATCCTGTTCGTGCTGCCCTCGGCGGTGATTTTGTGGGGACTGAGCGCGGGGTACGTCACCTATGGACACGTCCCGGCGGTGCAGGCGGCGTTCGAGTTTTTGAAACCGGCGGTGGTGGCGATTGTGGTCGGGGCGATTGTAAAAATCGGGAAGAAATCGCTGCAAACGCCGCTGCACTACGCGGTGGCAGCGGCGGCTTTTTTGGCGATTTACTTTTTGAATGTGCCGTTTCCAGCGATTATCGTGGGGGCGATTGCGGTAGGTGCGGCAATTCATTATTTGCCAGTGTTGCTGCCCACTTTGCCGTTGTTGGCGTCCCCGCCAACAACCAACGGCGGAGCGGAATCTCAGGCGAAAAAAACGACTCTTTTTGCTTGGCTGCTCAGCCGGCGTGT
>JAYSUY010000798.1:0-1299 GCA_043718855.1 Saprospiraceae bacterium
CGTTCTGCGTGGTGCCGTTCACGCGGGGCCGCGAGCGCAGCCGCGACCCGTTCAGCATCGTGGCTGAAGCCAGCGACCTCTACCAGCGCGGCTACCGCGAGGTAACGCTGCTGGGGCAAAACGTGGACTCCTACAAGTGGGATAACCCAGACTCAGGCGAGCGCACCACTTTCGACAACTTGTTGGAAATGAGTGCTTTGATTCACCCCGACCTGCGGGTGCGGTTCAGTACGAGCCACCCGAAGGACATGACCGATGAGGTGCTGCACATCATGGCCCGCTACGACAACATCTGCAAATACATCCACCTGCCGGTGCAATCGGGCAACTCGCGCATTCTCGAACTGATGAACCGCACCTACGACCGCGACTGGTACATGAACCGCATCGAGGCCATCCGGCGCATCATGCCCGACGCGGCGGTATCGAGCGACATCATCACGGGCTTCTGCACGGAGACGGAGGAGGAGCACCAGGACACGCTGAGCATTGTGGAGTGGGCCAATTACTCCATGTCGTACATGTTTTTTTACTCCGAACGGCCCGGTACGCTGGCGGCCCGCAAGTACGCCGACGACATCTCGGAGGAGGTGAAAAAACGCCGCCTACAAGAGGTCATCCGCCTACAAAACGCCATCAGCCTGCGCCACAATCAAGCCGACATCGGCAAGACGTTCAAAGTGCTGATCGAGGGCAACTCGCGAAAATCTGATCAAGATTTTTGTGGCCGCAACACGCAGAACAAGATGGTGGTTTTCCCGAAAAAAGATGGGCTGAAGCCGGGTGAGTACGCGCTGGTGCGGGTGCGCGAGGCAACGAGCGCGACGCTGCTGGGGGAGATGGTGTAACTTTGAAAATCAATGATCCATGACTGACATCCTCATCCTACAAGAGCGGGTAAAAAACTCCATCCGGGCGGGCGAAAGCGATTTCGTCGAGTTCAAATCGGCATGGGAGGGCAAGCCGGGGCAGAAGAGGCCGCGCCTGACTAAGCACCTGTGTGAGGACATCGCGGAGGCGCTCGTCGCTTTTGCCAACACCGACGGCGGCGAGTTGCTCATCGGGGTGGAAGACGACGGCACGGTGAGCGGGGTGCCGCACTCGGAGGAGCAGGTGCAGTCCATGCTGCAAGCCACGCGCTCCCATGTGCTGGAAAACCAAGACTTGCCGCTGGTACACGCCGTGCAGGTGATGCTGGAACAAGGGCAACGAGTCTTGTTTTTTCAGGTAGAAAAAGGAGCGAGCGAGGTTTTTCAACTAAGGGACGGGCGAGCGGTGGCACGGCACGGCGCGAACACG
>JAYSUY010000799.1:0-3556 GCA_043718855.1 Saprospiraceae bacterium
TGACGATTTTCCAGTCGCCGCCCAGCCGCTGTAGCATTCGGATTTCTTTTGTTGGGTACATCTCGCCTTTTTTGTTCCGAATGGTTTGGTCGAAATACACCCAAGCCCAATCTGGTCCACAGCGCTGGATGACCCAGTTGGCCTGTTCCGCCTTGTCTTGGTAAGGGTCGCGTATGGACTGGTAGGATTTGATCATTTCGCGCTCCACGTTTGCCCAGCCCTGATTTTGATCCCACGAACCGTCGCGGTTGCTCCAAACCTGCAAGGAATTGGGGTGGTGGGCGTACATCGCAAACCACTTGGCCGAATCGCGGGCCATCCAGACCTCCGTTTCGGTGATGAGCAGTTGTTTGATGGTGGTTTCTTCTTCGGGGGTGAACGTTGGGGCAGCGGCCTCAGCGGGCGGCGGCGGCGGTGCAGGTGTTTGATTTTGGCAGGCGGCCAAGAGCGTAAGCGCGAGCAGGGCAGGGAAGGTTGATTTTAGCACGAGTGCAGATTTTAGGACTGAACGAAGTTGGAAGCAAAAGTACACTGGATTTCCAACCGCGACGTCTTGGGGTTAGTCGCGACGCAGGAGGTGGGCTTTGGGTGGGGGCGATGGCATTGGTAAAAGGTTGAGGGCAGTCCATACATTTGCCTCAAAAAATTCGCTATGGTAAAATCATTTAGGGTGACGGGGCTTTGGGGCAGGCAAGACTATGACTTCGACTTTCACGAAGACCTCAACATTTTTACAGGCAGCAATGGCTCAGGGAAAACTACTCTGCTGAAACTGATGTGGTACATGATGAGCGGCCACATCCGGCAAGCTTTGGCAGAGGTGGAATTTAGTGAGGCGGAACTTGTGACCGCTTCGGCATTTGTAAAACTTGTCAAAAGACCCGCAAAACCAAGGGGTCGCTCTCAAGACAAACACCCTCGAGACAAATCTCCTATTGAGCCTGGTACACCTGTGGCTGAAGTACACATGAAACGGGAACCTGATGGGGTCAATATTTTTTCGCTGTTCCCCGTACCCATGCATGAACTGAATTTTATGGTGAACGCCGAAGGTCCTGCCCGCAGAGAGCCTTCGCTTTTTTTTCCCACCTTCAGAAGGGTGGAAGGTGGGTTTTCGCTGGATGAGGGGGAAGAAAAACTGCGGATTGTGGAGGGTTTCAAAGATTATTCCAAGCGAATGACCCATATTAATCACCGCTTTGTGGCTTTTGCAGATTTTGACGATGTTCGAGGACTGGTCAATGAAATATCTTCCGACATCCGAGCAAAACTTGAGCCTGACGAAAAGAGGTTCACCGACTTTCTTACTACGGGTACCAACGGGACTACACCCTCCGATTTTACCACACGGCTGAAAGCAAACTTGGAAGCACTTGAAAGGAGGAGAAGGGAGATAGGCCGACCGCTTGAAATCTTCAACGAGTACGTTGACGCTTATTTTCTTGAAAAGAGTGTCCGCGTCACCGACGACGGCCTTGTCTTGGGTACACACTCAAACCAAATTCCTATTGAGCGGCTGTCTGCTGGAGAAAAAAACTTTTTGAGCCTGCTCGTCTATGCAGTTGCAAACCCGGATGCTACGATGTTCATTGACGAGCCAGAACTGACACTCCACATAGATTGGCAGCGGCAATTGCTAAGCATCATTCGCCATATCGCCCCGGGCGTGCAGGTTTTTGTGGCGACGCATTCACCTGCCATACGTGCTGCCTACCCAGACAAGAAGTTTTGGTTGGATAAATCGTTTCAAGAAGAGGAGGTGCCATCATGAGCATAAACCAAAATGCAAAGCAAGACCCTGAGTGGTCCATTGAAGAAAGGCTGGATGCTTGGTCGGAGCGGAGCCTAAGCAACCCTATTTTCATTGTAGAAGGCTCAGATGATGTGGTTATATACCGCGAAATCGCCGAACATCGCTCTTTAGCGCATCGCTTGTCTTTTGAACCTGCGGGCGGTAGAGACATAATCTTTCAACTCCATGGCGTGTTGGCCGTTGCTTCTTCAAGACCACACCAGTTGGTATTTTTTGCTGACAAAGACACCTACGTTTTCAGTGCCGTGCCTGCACAATACCAAGGCATCCACTTCACCAATGGCTATTCCATCGAAAACGACCTGTTTGAAGATGGGCGCGATTTAGTGATGCAAAAACTTTACCCCGCAGAAAGAGAGCGCTTCGACAGCGTCATCAACAGTGTAGCCCAGTGGTTCGCATTTGAGGTTGATTTGGTTTTGTCAAACAATACCTCTGAAACCAGTTATAAAATCAGCCTTCTAAACCCAGATATCTTTCCTTTCAATGGTAATGAATTGGCACCCTCTTTTTTGCAAGAGCGCAACTTTGTCTCACCGTCAGAAGATTTGACAGAACGCATCCGCGAAGGCTATTCCAAGTTGTTTAGAGGGAAATTTTTGTTCCAAATCTTGGTTCGAATCTCACAGGATAGGAGTGGGACAAGCTCATTCAGACTTGGCAAAGATGAAAAAGCCCTTTGGAATGATTGCCTTGCTGAGGGTTTGCGAAACCCTGATGCGGCGACTCATTGCAACCGTATTGCTTCTATTTTGAAAGAGGCTGTAGACACTGGAGCATGAAAAAAGAGACAAGCCTCCCCCCTCACTCCCCCTGCAACTTCACAGTGTTGTCTGCAATCGTCAGTACCTCGATCAGCCCCACCAACTCGCCTTCGATCGCCCGGTCAAGGTTGTCGTTTTTATTGTCGCACTCCAAGCGGTGATCCGTCACGCGGTTTTGCGGCCAGTTGTAGGTGCGTATTTTTTCTGAGCGGTCGCCGGAGCCGACGAGGCTGCGCCGGGCCGAAGCAATAGAAGACTGGTGCTGATGCACCTGCGCATCCTTGATTTGCTGGATGAGGCGGCCCATGGCGATCTCGCGATTCTTGTGCTCTGAGCGGCTCTCGGTGCTTTCGGCCACCGCGCCGATTAGCAATACCCTCCAGTTTTTCGCTCTCGATGTGCGCCGACAACTCCCCACAAAGGGCCGCCTCCACCACTCGCTTGAGCATCGGTGCCATCAAGTCCGACAAACTTGTACCTTCGTACAGCCCTTCTATCAGGGCCAATTCCGTCTCCTCCGTGAAATACGCAGGACTTTTAATCTGTGACTTTTTTATGCCGCAAAAAACTGGTTTGCAAATCAAGCCTTACTTCAAATCCTTTCCTCTGACACCGCTTTCTGAACACTCTCACATAGGTTTGTCAAGAGGATGATTAGACTGGCCTACCACAAATAAATTCGTGGGTTTAAAACGCAACGCGCTGATTTTCAACTCGCATCAAGTCGCATCACATCTGCTGCACTAATTTTGTTCCGGCATCTCTCCTCACTTTCTCACCCCTCGCTTTCTCGCCCATGTGTGGTCGTTACTCCTTCGCGCCTTCTCAAAAGCAATCAACATCTGATGCGCTGCGCCACCGCGACCAGCCGTCGGCCTGGAAAATCAGTTACAACATCGCGCCTACACACTCGGCACCAGTGATCAGCAACGACCAGCAGGACATTTGGCAACCCATGACTTGGGGGCTGGTGCCGCAC
>JAYSUY010000800.1:0-10096 GCA_043718855.1 Saprospiraceae bacterium
ATCTCCATTTTCTGCTCGCGTACCAGTGGCACCTGCTGGTCGGCGGGGCGCAGCACAGCCTTGCGCAGACTGCCTACACAGGTGACCACAAATCCCGCCCGCAGACCTTTTTCACGGGTAAATGTGTCGAGCTCGCGTTTCAGGTCTTGGCCCGGCGTGAGGCGGAAGGCATACACGGTCATACTGTCTGAATACATCTTTTTTGTTGATAAACAGGCGGTTAAGAGTAAGAAAGCAGAGAGGGCGAAAATGAGCAGACGCATAGTGCGGGTTGTTGTTGTGGCAAAAATCAATACTTTTACGGCTTGCCATCCGACCCCGCAAAGATCGAGACGAACTTTTTCAAAACCTTCCCATACATGAGATTAAACCTGACCTCCCTCCTGCTCTGCGCGTTTTTCGCGCTCCCGAACGCACCGCTTTTTTCCCAAAACGCCACCCTCAGCGGCACCGTCAGCGAGGCGGGCACCAACGAGCCGCTCATCGGCGTGACCGTGAAAGCAGGTGCCCTCGGTGCTTCTACCAGCCTTGACGGCATTTACACCATCAGCCTGCCAGCGGGCGCTCACGAAGTCACCTGCACTTTGGTGGGCTACGAAACGCGCACGCAGAGCGTGCGCCTCGCGCCCGGCGAGAACCGGATGCTCAACTTCCAACTCGGCAACTCCGACAACCTGCTGCAACAGACCACCGTGACGGCTGGCAAATTTGAGAAACCACTGGGCGAAGTCACCGTGTCGCTCGACGTGCTGAAACCTCGCTTGATCCAGAACACCAACGCCACTTCGGTGGACAATGTGCTGGTGAAAGTGCCGGGCGTGACCATTGTGGACGGGCAGGCCAGCATCCGAGGCGGAGCGGGCTTTTCCTATGGTGCAGGCACTCGCGTACTGATCCTCGTGGACGACATCCCGGCCTTGCAGGCCGATGCAGGTTTCCCCAACTGGAGCGATTTTCCGGTAGAAAATATTGCTCAAATTGAAGTGCTAAAAGGCGCAGCATCAGCACTATACGGCTCGTCAGCCATGAACGGAATCATCAATATCCGCACGGGATTTGCCAAAGACCAACCCGAAACCGAGGCTGCCGTGTTCGGCAAAACTTGGGGCAATCCGAATGACGAGCGCAGGAAGTGGTGGGGCACTGATTCATCAGGCATCCAACAGCCAGTAGAGACGGGCTTCAGTTTTTGCCACCGCCAGAAGCGAGGCCGATTTGACTTCGTGCTGGGGGCTTACGGCCTCTACCGCGACAGTTACAACAAGGACACTTACAGCCGCTATGGGCGCATCACTCCCAACATCCGCTACCGGGTAAATGACCGCCTCACGCTGGGACTGAACTCCAACTTCAACTTCGGGCGCAGCGGGAGTTTCTTCATCTGGGGCAACGACACCGATCGTGCCTACCAAGCGGGCCTCGGTTCAGCCACTAGATCGCTAGGTCGCTTGCGTTTCAACATTGACCCCTCGTTGCAATACTTCGATGGCAATGGCTTTCGCCACAAGATACTGACGCGATACTATTCTGTTAAAAACAACAACAGCGACAACCAAAGCAACACGAGTGGTATGCTTTATGGCGAATATCAACTTCAGCGCAACTTTGAGCGCACCAATTTGATTGCAACGGGAGGCTTTGTGGGTATCGGCACACGTGTAGATGCCGAACTGTATGGAGGTGCTAAATACAGCACTCGCAACTACGCGGGCTATCTGCAGTTCGACTGGAAGCCCGTACGTCGCCTGAATATTTCCGGCGGAGTGCGCTACGAGTACAACCGGCTCAACAGTCCCGACTCCGTCCGCATCAGTGCGAAAGAAACATTTTACATCCCCACCGGCGTGACGGAGGAGTCCAAGCCGGTGTTTCGCTTAGGAGCCAACTACCAACTGGCGAAGGCCACCTACCTGCGGGCTTCGTGGGGGCAGGGCTACCGCTATCCCACGATTGCCGAAAAATTTATCCAAACCGACTTTAGTGCGGGCAACACTGTACGCCCCAACCCCCGCTTGGTGTCGGAAACCGGCTGGACAGCGGAAGTGGGCCTCAAGCAAGGCTTCAAGGTTGGCGGTTGGCAGGGCTTTGTGGATGTAACCGCCTTTAGGTCGGAATATGAAAACATGATGGAGTTTGTGCTGGCGGAACTGACCGGCACGATTGACCCCGGACCGCCGCCCATGCTAAAAGCGCAGGCCAGTTTCGAGTCGCGCAACTCAGGGGCTACGCGCGTCACAGGTGGGGAAATTTCAGTAGCCGGACAAGGAAAACTGGGCGAAGGCAGCCTTGCTGTACTCGCTGGTTTCACCGGTATCAACCCGCGCTACAAAAAATTCGACCCCGATACACTCAACTACGGCTCCTCTGACACGACCGATGTGCTGAAATACCGCTACAACAACACCTTCAAAATAGATGCGGAATACAGTTTGGGCCGCTTCACTGTGGGCGCATCGGTGCAGTACAACAGTTTCATGCAAGCCATCGACGGGCTGTTTGAAAGCCCGATCATCAAGGAGTTCGCAGCAGTGGGCAATTTTCGCCGCGCCCACCCCAACGGACACACCGTGACCGACCTCCGCGTCTCATACAAACTGAACTCACACCTGAAAATCAGTGCGTTGTGCAATAACCTCCTGAACGAAGAGTACCTCGCTCGCCCCGCTCTGATGGAAGGGCCGAGGAATTACACGCTGCGTTTGGACTGGAAAATGTAATTTTTAAGGTAGAGGGTAGAAGGTGGAGGGCAGGAGGCCAAGATGCCCGCTTCCACCCTTTACCCTCTGCCCTCCACCTTCCGCCCTCCTACTTTTTTATGGAAAATCTACTTCCTAACTTTTCTCAAATCGACCTCGACGCAGTCGCTCGCGAAAACCTTGCACAAGAAAAAGCCTCCAAGGCCCAGATCGTGAAAGACTGGCTGCCGCGCTATACGGGCATGCCGCTCGAAAAATTTGGTGAGTACATCCTGCTCGTCAATTTCAGCGGTTACGTGCGCACATTTGCCGACCAGCACGACGTACCCGTGTACGGTGCGGACAAGCCCATGCAAGCCTGTACTGCCGATGGCATCACGATCATCAATTTTGGTATTGGCAGCCCGAATGCAGGCTTGGTGATCGATTTGCTGGAGGCCATTCACCCCAAAGCGGTGCTGTTTTTGGGCAAATGTGGTGGCCTGAAAACCGGCAAAAACCACGTTGGTGATCTCATCCTGCCCATCGCTGCCATACGAGGCGAAGGCACCAGCAACGACTACCTGCCGCCCGAAGTGCCAGCACTGCCCGCTTTTGCGTTGCAAAAAGCCGTATCCACCACCATTCGCGAACACGAACGCGACTACTGGACAGGCGTGGTGTACACCACCAACAAACGGGTATGGGAACACCGCGAAGACTTCAAAACCCGCCTCCGCGACCTCCGTTGCATGGCCATCGACATGGAAACGGCCACTATTTTTGTCGCTGCTTTCAAAAATCAGATGCCCGCCGGAGCACTGCTGCTCGTGAGCGATATGCCAATGACCCGCGAGGGCATCAAAACCGAGGCTGGCGACAAGGTGGTGACAACAACCTTCGCAGATATTCACTTGAAAATCGGGGTAGACTCGCTCAAACAACTGATGAACCGGGGCGAGACGGTGAAGCACCTGCGGTTTTGAAGTGATGAGGTTTGAGTTATGAGTTATGAGGTGTGCAGTGTTGCCATAACTCAAACCTCATAACTCAAACCTCATTTTTTCACCACCCGCACCGCGCTCGAAAGCCCGCTGCTGTTCACCAGCACCACGACATACGTCCCGGCGGGCAAGCCGTCCAGCGGTACAGGCATTTGGTTCAGGCCCTTGCTTGCTTCTGCTTGCTGCTCCAGCACCGTTTTTCCGGTAAAATCAAGTACGCGGAGGCTCACATTTTCCTCATTCTCAACGATGTACTGCACCGTCAGCCCGCCAGCGGTGGGCGATGGGAAAGCGGCGGCGATGCCGAACGCCTCGTCCTTCCGGTCGAGCAGGATGCTCTGGGAGTAGGCCGTTCGCCCGTCAAAATCCACAGATCGGAGGCGGTAGTAGGCGCGGGAAAGCGGTGTGCGGTCGTCGAGCGAGTAGCGGAGCGGCGAGAGCGAGTTGCCAGCAGCCGGGCGGCGGCCCACTTCGCGCCAGTGTACGTTGTCAGCCGAACGCTCCACGATGTGCCACTGCACCCCGCGCTCGCTGGCGGTTTCCCATTCGAGCAGGTTGTTGGAGCCAGCAATTTTCCCGTTGAACGAGCGCAGATCGAGCGGCAGCGGAAATGCGCCGAGGTGTACGCCCACCTCGCCCATCGAATCCACCTCCAACTCAACGTAGAATGTGCCAGATGTGCCGCAAGCCACACCGTCCACTGCCGTCAGCAGTTCGTAGTGGGCCGGATTGGTGTACACGTTGCCGGGCAGGAGGCAGTTTTGGAACACGCCCCGGTAGTGCGTTGCGTTCAGGTCTTCAATGGTGGCGGCTGGCTGATTAGCCTTGACTTTCAGCGCATTAAACTCCGAGTCGTAGAAAAAAAGTCGCAGGGTGACAGGGCCGATGGGAGCAATTTTTGATCTAAAATTGAAGTATGCGGGCATATACGCCTGTCCGCCGCCGTCCACCGGGATGGTGTCGATGTTGTTGATTTGGCACCACACCGTGTCCAAATTTTGTGGGCCGGGTTTAATGGCGGCTACGAGATGGCCGATTTCGAAAATGTTCGGCTCGGTGTAGATGTTGTACCAGCGGTTGCCGCCCGCGACGGTGCCGTTCACGCCGCCCACCGAGTGGCCATTGGGGCCTTCGCCGCAGTTCGTGTCGAGACTGCGGGGGCCAGAGTTGAGCACTTCGATGCAAAAAGTGCCGGAACTGGTGCCGTAGTCGTCCACCTGAATGTAGTATTCGGTGCCGGGCAGCATCCCAGTGTAAGTGAGCACCGCGTTGAACCCGAGACCGATTTCGCCACTGTCCTCGTCGCTTTCCAGCAGGGTGAAGGTGGTGTAGTCCTCTGGGTCAGTGGCCCGATACAGCGCGATTTGGGTATCGTAATTGGAGCCTTGCGGCACGTTCTCTGTGCTGATGTGGACAGTGCCGGAGGGTGGTGCGGTGAATTTGAACCACACTGTGCGGTCGATGCCGTTTTGCCATCGGCCAACGGTGCCATCGCCCGGATCGGCATCTGGTACAGGCTCGTTGATGGAGATTCCCGCCCCTTCGTTGGAGTACACGTTGCCGGAGCAAGCCGCGTCCACCGTGAGGGGGTAGGCTGCCCATGCCTCGTCATTTTCAGGAAAACAGCCCGTGATTCGGATGGTCTGGCTGACTAAAATGGCCGGATTTTGCGATTCAAAGCGAATGTAGTACTCCGTGCCAGCGGTGAGTGGGCCAAACGATTCCACACCGGGTTGATTAAAATCATCAATGCACTGCCAGTTTTCCGGCCCACAACCGAGGCTCACGGGTTTGTAAAAATAGCCGACGTAGGTACCTGTCCCGTTGGTGCTGAGCACTTCGAGGTTATGGTTGCGGGTGTTGGGCGCAGTGAAGCGCACAATTTTTTCCTTGCCCGGCACGGGGATAGCGCAGAGCGGATTTTGGTAAATGCCCATTCCGATGGAGGTGAACGCCCAAGTGCTGTTGCCGCAGTTCAGTACGCCCGCGTTGCAGTTGGGCGGGGTAAAAAATGGCACTTTCACCCAGTTGCTCGAGTCTCCGTTTTTACACATTACCCGCACCCAAAAATCATAAAATGTGGCATCTCCCAAGCCGGTTACAACCACCTCAGGCACCAATGTGCTGTCCTTCAGCACTGTCGGTTGATTGGGGAAATAGGGCCGAACGCCGACCCGCCAGTCGTAACGTTTTGCGCCAAACATGGGCCGCCAGCGGAACCCTGCACGGTCGAAAAAGGGGGCCACCGGGTAGTTGTTGGGTTCCAGCACCACGAAGCAACTGTCTGGCCGCCCGCAACTGATGTCGCCCAGCCAGCCTACGCTGATGTTGGCGGCATCTGATTTGAACTGAACGGCAATACAGCCCGAAGCAGTGGTGGCTGTAAACGGCCCTGCATCAATCGAACTGCCCGTGAACGTAGCCATCAGTGGCCATGATGGCGAGGTGCCGTTGAAAATGCGCAGCGTGTCGCCAGTGCCCAATAAAATGGTAGAAAAGTGAAGTGTCGCGACGTGGTTGACGGAGTCGGCGCAAAGCACCTCCACATAATTTTCGTTGTTTTGGTAAGCACCCAAAAAACCGCCCGTGTCGTAGTAATCGTCACCGCATCCGGCTAAAGTCTTGAATGTCAGAGGCCCAAGCCAGGCGCTGTTCGCGTTGCCGCAGTTGGTGCGCACATATACGTCGTAACTCGTCAGTGCATTCAAGCCGCTCAATCCGAAGGACGTGTTGGAGGTAAGGCCACCAAACAATTGGGCGTTAGTACCAGGCGCAAAGCCCTGCAAACCGACTTCCCAAAGGTACAAACTGCCATCGGGGGAGGGGCTAAACAGAATGCTGGCTGAATTAGACGTGAGCGCGGTGAGCGTCAGGTTGGAAGGTGGCTGGCAGGAAAAACGCAGCAGCAACACCGGGCGGTTGACGGCGGTGCCGATGGCATCAGTGGTCGAAGTGCCGCATACCGCCGGGTCATCATCGGCAGCGAAAGTGCGGGAAGCGTTGAACGGCAGGTTCTCGCTCCAAGCCACGCGAGCATTGTTGGTGGCAAAATTGCCGCTCTCTGGGTCGGTTGGGTTGAAGCAAATTTCCAGCAGCAGGTTGGAAGTGCCATTCCAGAAAAAAGGCGTTTCCAACAGGTGGAAGTTGCTGCCACCAGTGGGTTCCCAGAGGCTGGTATCGTAGGCCACCGTGCCAGCAGGCTCCCAGCCCGTGAGGCTTAGCGAAGTGGTCGCGGTGTTGCTGAGGCGGATGGTGAAATTTTCAAGCGCAGTGTTGAACGGGCCTGCTACAAGAAAACCTACGGTGGAAATGAACCCGGCCACAGCACCTTTCGAGGTGAGTTCGGAAGCCGTGTAGAGATACTGCGCCCGCATCCCTTCGTAGTTGTCCCCGTAAGGCGTGGGAAACTGGACGGGGTTGTTCACCCCGTCGGCGTTGCCGATTTGCAGGGTCTGGGAAAAAAGTTGTGGCGAGAAAAAAATGCTGCACAGCAGCAGCATGGAGCAATGGATGGCTAATTTCATGTCGTGGGACGATTAGTTTGGTAAAAAAGTCGCAACAGACGGAGGGCTTGGGATTAAAAGAAGTGAGGGCAGCGCAGCGAGGGGAGATGCGCACTACGCCACAAAGTTAACAGGGATGCCTCTTCATGGGCTGAAAAATTTGTGTTCGCCCTACTCAATTCCCCAACTCCAACTGGTCTTTCACCAGATGGTAGTACGCGCCGCGCCGCTCGGTGAGGGCAGCATGAGTGCCTTGCTCCACCACCTCGCCTTTTTCCAGCACCACGATGTGGTCGGCGTTGCGGACGGTGCTGAGGCGGTGGGCCACCACGACCACCGTTTTTTCCCGAAACACATCCTGCAAGTTGTGCATGATGACGCGCTCGTTGTGCGCATCCAGCGCGTTGGTTGCTTCATCAAAAAAGAGGTAAGCGGGGTTTTTGTAGATGGCCCGCGCGATGAGCAGCCGCTGCCGCTGGCCTTGGCTCAGCCCGGTGCCTTCCTGCCCGATTTTGGTGTTGAACCCGTGCGGGAGCGACTCCACGAAAGTGTGGATGTTCGCCACTTTGGCGGAGTGTAGCAGTCGGGGGCGGTCTATGATCTCGTCGCCGAGCGCGATGTTGCGGGCGATGGTGTCAGAGAAAATGTAGCCGTCCTGCATCACTACGCCGCAGTGCGCCCGCCACACGGCGTGGTTCAAGTTGTTCAGGTTGAGGTCGCCTACGCGTATGCTGCCCTCGGTAGGCGGGTAAAAATGGAGCAGGAGTTTGAGCAGGGTGGTTTTACCGCTTCCGCTGGTGCCCACTATGGCGGTGGTTTTGCCCTCGCGGATGGCGAGTTGCAAGTTGCGCAGCACCCAGGGCGACTGAGGGCCGCCGTAGCGGAACGACACGTCTTCCAAAAAAAGATCGCGCTGCGCGATGGGCAGCACACTGGATTTGCTCTGGTCGGCAGGCTCTTCGTCGGGCTGCCGATGGATTTCGTTCATGCGCTCGAGGCTGATCTGGGCCTCCTGGGCGGAGAGCAGGAACTGCACGAGCGACTCCAGTGGAGCATTCATCTGCCCGATCATGTACTGCACGGCGAGCATCATGCCGAGGCTCATGTGGCCGTGTATGACGCTGGTGGCGGCGATGATGGTGATGGCGATGTTTTTCCCTTCGTTGATGAAAGCCGCGCCAGCCCGCTGGTACTGGTCGGTGGCGAGGTAGGCCACGTTGATGCGGAACAACTTGGCCTGGATGCGCTCCCAAGCCCAGCGTTTTTGCCGCTCGGCGTTGTGGAGTTTGATTTCCTGCATCCCGTTGACGAGTTGGATGAGGGTGTTCTGGTTTTCGGCCATTTGCTCAAAACGGCGGTAGTCCAAGGCTCGCCGACGGCGCAGAAACAGGAATACCCAACCGAAATACAGGAAGGCTGCGCCGAAAAACACCAAGAAAATCAAGGAGTTGTAAAACATCAGCACGATGCCAAACACGAAAAGGCTGAACATGGAGAACAGCGTGATGAGCGACGAGGAGGTGAGAAAGCGCTCCACCCGCTCGTTGTCATAGACCCGCTGGAGCAGGTCGCCCGTCATTTTGGAATCGAAAAACGACATGGGCAGCCGCATCAATTTGAGCAGAAAATCAGACACCAAGTTGATGTTGACCCGTGTGCCGATGTGCAGCAATATCCAACCTCGGATGAATTCTACCGCGACTTGGCTCACGATGAGCATGCCCTGCGCGATGAGGATGAGGTATACAAAGTTGAGGTCGCCCAACTGTACGCCTTTGTCCACTAGGGCTTGCATCAGGAAGGGGAATACCAACTGAATGAGGCTGCCCAGCAGCAGCCCTACGCCCAATTGCCACAGCAACCGCCGGTGCTGGGTCATGTAATTCCACAAAAACCGGAACCCGGATCGGTTGACGGCTTCGCCTTCGAGGTGGTAAAATTCGGGAGTAGTTTCGAGCAGCAGCAGTACGCCCTGCGCTTTGGAGTTCACCACGTCACTGATCCAGCCGTCCAGAAACTCTTGCTCCGACAACTCTTGCAAACCCACTGCGGGGTTGGCGATGTACACCTGGCCTTGGGCAATTCGGTAAATGACCACGAGGTGCTCCTGCTCCCAATGTGCGATGCAGGGCAGCGGGATGTCGGCTTGCAAGCGGGACAGTTCAGTCTTAGCACCGAGGGTACGGAAGCCGATTTTTTCAGCCGCCGCCGCCACATTGGTCAGTGTAGTGCCGCCTTTTTCGATGTGCGAAAGCGCACGAAGGCTCTCCAGCGTGTAGTGTCGCCCGTAGTGCTTGGCAATCATCCGAAGGCAGGCCGCGCCGCAGTCGGAGGAGTCGAATTGCTTGTAGAATGGGAAGGTCTTAGCCATGTGTGCCGCGCGGGAGGTTTTGGGGTGCGAAGTTAGGCTTACTTTGCCGGATTGGGGAAACCCTGGCACGAGTGTGGACATCGAACCACCGATGCCAAGGGCTGCTGCGCCAACCGACGTAGCGCCCCTTCACTGCTTTGCGATGGTCACAACTCCTGCTCCAATGCCTCAATTTGTGCCTGTACATACTCGAACAGTCGGTGCCGATGCCCCTCGCCACCGCTACTAATCTGCACCGCTGAATGCTCGATGTGCTCGATCCACTGCTCCATTTTTTGGCATATCCCGGTATCTGTGCTTTTGATGAAGTTGGGGTTGTCGAGCGTGGTGAAGAGCGTGACCGGGCTGGCCCCTGAAAAAATCAGGATCACGTTGTTGGTGTAGCCAATTTCGTTGAAAAACAGGTCAAATCCCGCCCCTGGCTCTTCCGTTTCAGTCATTTTTTGACTGCTGTGCGCCGCTTCCAGGCTCGTGCTGAGCATGGCCCTCAGTTCGGCGAGCAGCACTTTTGGCGTATCTGGCTGCGCAAAAAAGCCCGCTTTG